>JANXSC010000275.1 GCA_025352845.1 Opitutaceae bacterium | reverse complement strand
GAAGGAAGCCGGGGCAACGCCCGGGCAGTATGACGCCGCGTTCAAGGACGAGGCCGTGCGCATGTGGCTGGCCAGTGGCCAAGCAGCCGAGGTGACCGCGCGCGCTCTCGGGATCAGTGTGTTCCACCTCTATGAGTGGAGGAAGCGGGTAAGCCAGGTGACCCGGGCCGCCGGGGCACCTGGCTTGCCCGAGAGCAAGGAAGCGTTGCAGTTGGAGGTGCTGCGCCTGCGGCAGGAAAACCTCCGGCTGACCGAGCAGCGCGACATCTTAAAAAAAGCCGCGGGCATCCTCTCCGAACCGCCCGAGAGCGGTATGCCCAGGTTGAAGCGATGAAGGGCGAACACCCAGTCCGATTGCTCTGCACACTGCTGGGCCGAGGCCGATTCCCTGATCGCCGCCCGGTAAACTTCCCGCGGATGCGCCAGAGTCGCCGTCGCCGTGCCCGAAGTTATTTCCACCCGCTTCAACAACCGGTTCTTCCGATCCAGGCACAACACCCAGAATTTCTCGACGGCTAACCCGGTCACAACCGGTGCGAAATGCGCCGCAATCTGCTCCGCCCGGTTCAACAACGGTCTCATTTCGCCGCCTGTCATCATCCGCCGCGCGATCTCAGCCATCGCCGTCAACTGCGCTCCCTTCATCCGCCCGATGCCCTTGATTCGCCGGTAGTCCGTCGCCGCCCATGACGCCAGCCCCCGGATCGATCCCGCCTCGGCGAGTAGCCGTGACGCTGGAGCGGCCGGAAGATCGCCACAGCTACCTCGTCATCCACTATGCGAACGGAGCGGCGGTGCCCTCGTGGCTGGCCTCCGACGGCACCTTGCGACTGCTGGCCCTCACCATTCCCGCCTACCTGCCGGACATCAACGGGACATTTCTGATCGAAGAACCTGAAAACGGCGTGCATCCGCGGGCGCTGGAAACAGTCCTTCAGTCGCTCGTTTCGATTTACGGAGGCCAAGTGTTGATCGCTACCCACAGTCCCGTCGCCCTGAATCTTTTGGAGCCCGCGCAAATCCTCTGTTTTGCCAAGGATGCGGAAGGGGCCACCGACATCGTGGCCGGAGACAAGCACCCCGCTTTGCGCGATTGGCGGGAGGGCGAGCCGGATCTCGGGGTGTTGTTCGCTTCGAGTATCCTGAGCTGAGGAAGCCATGAAAGACCTGATCCTCGTCGTGGCGGACAAGAACATGCACTTCGCGTTGCGCGGCGCGCTGAACCGGCCCGAGGCCCTCGGCATACGCCCGATCACGGTGGAGTTTCTGGTGCATCCGGGACGGGACGGCGGCGTGCGCAAAGGCGGGGCCGAGCTGCTCGCATTGAAACGAAGCGCCGCCAGCTACGACCAAGGGCCCGAAGGTATTTTTTAACGCCTGCCGAGCGGATGAGTTGGCGGCGTTGCTGTTCCAAATCCGAGCCCGGCCCGCGGCTTGAACGGCTGGCTCACGTCGCATTTTTCGTGAACTCGGCTCGGGCCCAGATGCCTGCCGAATTTACCCGTGCCACCGTTGGAGTAGCCGTCGCAACGAGCCCTGGCGGAAGCAGCTCAGCCTGCGGCTTCGAGCTTGGGTTCCGTCACCGTCGCCTCCTCGGCCCTGGCTTTCGCCGACGTCGCGCCCGTGATGAGTTCGACCGCACCGCCGGTGACCGCGTATTTCATCACCTCGGCGGGCTCGAGGTGCTCGATGGGGCGCACGTTCTCCCGCTTCACGAGGTAGAGTTGGCCGGCGACGTTGTAGGCCTGCGGCACATAGACGGCCACGTATTTGACCCCGAGTTTGAAGCCGCTGAGGTCCTCATCCGTGAGAAAACCCACGAGCCAGACTTCCTCCGAGTGGACGTTGACGAGCACCGCGTGCGTGAAGCGGCGCTTGTTGCCGGCAAACGCCTCCAGGAAATCGCGCGCCGAGGTGTAGATAAAACTCACGCCCGGAGTCTGCTCCAGCCACACGTTCACCCGCCCGAAGATCCACTTCGACGTCGGAAACAGACTGATCCAACCCACTCCGAAAATCAGCGAAAACACACAGCGCGCCGAGCCCGGTGGACTCAATGATTGAAAAGGCCGTCCACTTTGCGGAACAGCCAATACACGATGCTGACCGTGAGCGTGACCGGCACCAATACGACCAGCCCGCGCAGGAAGTAGCGCAGGGCGAGGTTTTCGCGCCGCCGCCGGATCGCGGGTGCGTCATTGTGATTACTCGGGGAAGCGGGCTTGGAGGATGAAGGCATGGAGGAAGGCAGGGCGCGATACGACGAACCCGGCGCGGCCCACCGACCGCGAAAAAGCCGGACGGTTCACGACTTCCGACCGGGAAAGCCCGCCCATTCACGGCGGGATTTCAGCGGCCCAGCAAAAACCGCAGCGGCAGCTCGACCCGCTCGCGCCACGATTTTTCCGAGTGTTCGGCCCCGGCGAATTTCAGCGTGAGCCAGTCGCGGCCTTCGGTGTAGCCGGCGGCGCGAATCACCGCGTCCATACGCCGCTGGTGGGGCTCGTAGGTCGCGTCGAGCGTCGCGGTGCCGAAGTCGAAGTAGAGCCGGTGCGCGCCCGGTTTCGGCAGGTGGCCGGCCAGGTAGTCGATCACCGCGCCATCGCCGGCCGGCCAATGGGTCGAGACGCAGGCCGCCGCGCCGAACGTCTCCGGATACTCGGCGAGCGCGTAGGCGGAGATCAGGCCGCCCATGCTCGAACCCATCACCGAGGTGTGCGCGGCCTCGGGCTGCGTGCGATAGGTGCGGTCGATGAACGGCTTCAGTTCCCCGACGAGAAACCCGAGGTAGGCGTCGGATTGCAGCGAGGCGGCGGGCGCCTTCGGGCCGGCGGCGTAGCGGGCCACCACTTCGCCGGTCACGGCTTTTTGCGGCATGTATTCGGCGAACCGCGTCGCCCCGGTGTTCCAGACCCCGACGATGATCGCGCCACGGGTGAGCCCGGCGGCCATCAGGCGCTCCAGCGCGCGGCCCACTTCCCACGACGCGCCGTCAAACGCCGCGCCCGCGTCGAAAATATTCTGCCCGTCGTGCATGTAGATCACCGGATAACGCGCCGCGTCCGCCGCGTCGTAGCCCGGCGGCAGCCACACATCGACTTCGCGCGCGGCCACGTGCTTCGATGCGAAGGCCGGGTATTTCTCGATCCGCCCCGCCGCGGTCGTGACCATCGGCGCGGCGGTGACGACGGTGCCCGCGCCGATCGCCGTGCCGGCACGATTGCGCGCGAGGGCGACGTAGCGGCCGGGCGCGGTCACGGCGAGCGTGGCGTCGGTGGCGCCGGGGATTTCCGCGTCGTCGCGCAGCCACTGGTATTCGAGGGGCGCGGTGCCCTCGGCGGCGACGGTGAGCGCGAGCCGTTCGCCCACTTTCAGCACCGCCGTGGCGGCCGGGACGGCGGTGAGGGCGGGCCCGGTCGCGCCGCGGATGCCGAAGGCAATATCGGTCGGCGCCACCTTCACGCGGTCGATCTGCGTGGAGGCGACATGGCCGCGCAGATCGTTGACCGTCGCGATGAACGTGAGCTCGTCGCCGGGCGCGAGATCGGCGGTGGGCCGCCAGAACACGCGATACGGCGGCGTATCGTCGGTGCCCAGCAGTTCCATCTGGCCGGGACGCGAGGCGCGTCGCAGCGCGAACGTGACCTCCGCGTAGCCGTCGCCGCCGGTGACCTCGGCGCGGAGTTCCTGCCGGCTGGGGAAAATCTGGCCGTCCACTTCGCGCGCGGTGAAGGCGAGCGCCGCGCCGGCTGCGGGCGCGGTGAAACGGATCGCGGGCGGCGCGGCGGGCGCGGGCAGCGGCGCGGTCGCGCGCCACACGGCGAATTGCCGCGGCGCGAGCTCCACCCGCACCTCGCCCCGCGCGTCGGCGGTCAACGTCTCGTCGCCGGCCGCCCCGGGCGGGCGCGAATCGAAGATGCGCACGAGCTTCGCGCCCGCGGGCTGGCCCGTGGGCACGGCGGCGGTGAGGGTGGCGGCGCGGGCGTTGTTGAGCGCGACGAGCAACTCGACGCGTTCGCCGCGCTCGATGCGGGAAAACGCAAAAAGGTTTTTCTCGCCGGTGGCGCGCGGGAGCATCGCGCCGGTGCGGAGCGCGGCGTGGGCGGTGCGGAGGGCCGCCAGTTTTTGAAAGAGCGCGTAGAACGGATGCGCGGGGTCGAACTTGTCGTCGGCGCCGGTGCGCGCGGTGGCGAGGAGCGGCGCGGTTTTGAAGTCCGGGGCCTGCGCGGCGAACATGTCTTCGCGCGCCTGCATGTCGCCGCCGCCGCGGCCGATCATGCCCTGCTCGTCGCCGTAGTAGAGCACGGGCTGGCCGCGCGCGAGGAAGAGCAGGCCGTGGCCGAGGCGCACGAGCTCGGCGAGCTGCGCGGGGGTGGCGTCGGGGTTGGCTTTTTTCAGGAAGAACGCGAAGCGGCCGTTGTCGTGGTTGCCGAGAAACGTGGTGGTCGCGTGGACGTTGCTGTCGTGATCCGTGTAAAGATCGTCGCGGGCGAAAAACGCCGCGAGGTCGTCCGCCGCACCGCCCTCGGCGACGAACTTCCGCGCGGCGATGAAGAAGCCGAAATCGAGCGTGGTATCGAGCGGGATGCCGGTGGAGAACTCGCTGAGGAGCGCGGGGTCGCCGGTCTCGCTGGAGACTTCGCCGAATTGCAGAAAATCGGGCCGGCCGAGCCGGCGCGCCTCGGCGCGGATCGCGGGCGCGAAGGCCTGCAAGAATTCGGCATTCACGTGCTTGGCGGTGTCGATGCGGTAGCCGTCCACGCCGTAGTCGCGCAGCCACGAGGTGAAAATCTCGATCATACCGCGCACGACGCGCGGGTGCTCCGTGAAGAGATCGTCGAGCCCGACGAAGTCGCCGTAGAGGGAGTCCTCCCCCTGAAACGTGGTGTTGCCGCGGTTGTGGTAGAGGGTGACGTCGTTGAGCCACGCGGGGTTTTTCACCGCGACCTCGGCGGCCGGCACCGTGGGCGCGTGGGGGAAGCTGCGGTCGGCCGAGAGCGCGGGAAACGCGGCGGGATCGCCGAGGCCGTTGAAAGCGGCGGCGCGCGGATCGAAGATTTTTCCGGCGGCGTCGCGGTAGGGCGCGGCGGCCAGCGCGCGGTAGGAGAAATCGCCGCGCAACTGGATCACGTCGGCCGTGTGGTTCACGATGATGTCAATGAAAACTTTCAGACCCCGCGCGTGCGCCTCGCGGATGAACTCGCGATAGTCGGCGTTGGTGCCGAGGTGCGGGTCGATGGCGAGGAAGTCCGTGATCCAGTAGCCGTGATAACCGGCCGTGCCCTCCTGCATGGGCTTGTTCTTGAACGGCGGCGTCACCCACACCGCGGTGACACCCAGATTCTTCAGGTAGTCGAGTTGCGCGGTGAGCCCGACAAAATCGCCGCCGTGATAGTGCGAGATGCGCACGGGGTCGAAGCCGCTGCGGTCGGGCCCGCCCGCAATTCCGCCCGTGTCGTTGGCCGTGGAGCCGTTGGCGAAACGGTCGGTGAGGAGAAAATAGATCGTCTGGCCGGCCCCGGGATGGCGCACCGGAGGAACGCTCACTTGCGCGCGGCTGTCCGCGCCCCCGCCGAGGAAAAGAAGCGCAACACAGAAGCCGGCCGGAGCAGAAAAAAAACGCATGGGGAAGACGGAGTGAGGACGAAACTGGGCGCACGCCCGGCCAAGTCAAAAAACGCCGACCCGAGAAAACATAGGTTCGCCGGACAAAACTTTTGGCCGGTTTTTCGAGTCAAGTTTTTTCATGGGCATCGCGGTTTTCTGCTGGAGTCGAGGGTGGCGGCTGCGCGCCTTCCGTTGAGTTTGACGAAGCGGACGGTAGCCATCCGTGCCATCGTCCCCTTCTCAGATCCTGCAAAATCCGCATCGGTTTTTTCCGCCGCTTTCCCCTCCAATAAAATCTCAATTCACGCAATCTCGCCAACCATCATGCAACCCCGACCCTCTCTCCGCTCTCGCCTCCGCTGCCCAGCGGCCTTAGCCGTCTGTCTGTTCGCCCTTGTGACGAACCAAACCCTGCGCGCCCAAGCCGCGACCGGTTCTCCGCCCGCTCCCGAAAAATCCAAAATCGCTGCTGCCGCCACCAGGGAGGTCGTGGAGTTGAGCGCGTTCAGGGTAACGGCCGGGTTCGCGGCGAGTCTGGCGGCCGCTGCCGAAGTGAAGCAGTCGCTGACCAGCGTTGCCGAAATCATCACTGCCGAAGACATCGGTAAGCTGCCCGACGTCTCCATCGCCGAGTCAATTTCCCGGCTCCCCGGCCTCGCGGCCCAGCGCGTGGCCGGCCGCGCGCAAGTCATCTCCGTCCGCGGGCTCTCGCCGGACTTCGCCAACACGCTGCTCAATGGTCGCGAACAGGTCAGCACGGGCGACAACCGCGGCGTCGAGTTCGACCAGTATCCCTCGGAACTGATTAACAGCGTCACCGTTTTCAAAACTCCCGACGCCAGCCTCATCGGTCAGGGACTCTCCGGCACCCTGGCCCTCCAGACTGTAAACCCTCTCTCCTACGGTCGGCGCACGTTGGCGTTCAATGCCCGTTACGAGACCAATTCCTTGGACAACATTGGCGCCGGCTCCAAGCACACTGGCAGCCGCGTCAGCGGCACTTACATCGACCAGTTTGCCAAGAAAACGGTGGGCGTCGCTATCGGTTATTCCCATCTGGACACGCCGATTCTTGCCCAGGAAACGAGGAACTACAGTCCATGGTTCAACACGACGGTGGTGGGTGTTCCAGCCGGCACGTGGCATACCAACGGGATTACGCGCTATGCTCGCACCGGGACCAACACGCGTGACGGCGTTGTTGGCCTGCTGGAGTGGCGCCCCAGCCCAGCATTCACCTCGGTGATTGACGCCTATTATTCGAAATTCCGCCGCGAGGAGACAGCCTATGGTATGGAGGTCCCGGTCCGCGCGCCCAACGCCACCCTCAACCCAGGCTTCACCTACACTTCCACGACCATCGTCAACAACAGTCTCGTCGGCGGCACGGTCGCAAACGTCTACCCGGTCATCGGCGCCCTCTACAATGATCGCGTGGACAAGCTCACCGCTCTCGGCTGGAAGAATCAATTTCGCGACGGAAAATGGAAAGTCACCGGAGACCTGAGCTACTCCAAAGCCGACCGCAATGAGCGCAATACCTCTAACTTTGCTCAGTATAAGAATGCTGCGGGCCAGCCGGGCCTCGACACGGCCATCTACAATTTCAACACCGGCTCCTTCCCGACTCTGGCGCTCGCACTCGACTATTCCGACCCGGCACGGGTCCAGATCGGGCCCACGTCGTTCGGTGCCGGCTACGGGGCGTTCCCGAAAGTAAAGGATGAGCTCAACTCCTACCGACTCGTTGCTTCGCGGGCCTTCGATTCAATTTTCAGCAATGTCGAGTTCGGCCTCAACTATGGCGATCGCACCAAAAACAAGGAGCAGCCCGAAACTTCCTTGGTGGTTCCCACCTTCAAGGCCTTGCCCAGCGGCGTGCTCCTGCCCAGCGCCAAACTCGGATTCGGGGGCGTTCCCTCGGTCCTCGCTTGGGATGTCCCGGCGGCTATCGCCGCCGCCTTCAACCCCTATGTCCCCAATTTCGCGGCGAGCTTTCTCGTCCCCAAAACCTGGGGCGTGCAGGAGAAAATCACCACCTCGTTCCTGCAGGGCAATATCGACCGGAAACTCGGCAGCGGCCACCTCCGCGGCAATGTTGGAGTGCAGGTCCAGAATGTGGACCAGTCGGCCACGTCCAATTACTGGGATTCCACCGCGCCCGCCGGACAGAACGTCAAGCCGAACAAAGCCGGCAAGACCTACGCCGACGTCCTCCCCAGCGCCAACTTCGCGTTCGATTTCGGTGGCGACATCATCGTGCGCACGGCCGTCGCCAAACAGGTCGCCCGGCCTCGTCTCGATCATTTGAAGTCCGCGTTCGTCTATAGCGTCAACGCCTCGACCGGTATCCCAAGCGGTAACGGCGGCAACCCCAGCCTCGATCCCTGGAAGGCGACCGCCTATGACCTCTCGGTCGAGAAATATTTTGCCAACAAGAAGGGCTATGTCGCCGTCTCGGGCTTCTACAAGCAGTTGGACACTTACATCTACGTTTTGACGAATCCGGGCTATGACTTCTCAAACTACGTGGCCAGCAGCCCGATTCCAGTGACCACCAAGATTGGCAATTTCAGCCAGCCGTTCAACGGCACGGGAGGCAAACTCAAGGGCCTGGAGTTTACCGCCTCCGTGCCGTTCAGCATGGTGTCGCCTACGCTAGACGGTTTCGGCGTCGTGGCCAGTTTGTCGCTGAACGACAGCGCCATCACCGTAAACGACTCGACCGGAGCAACGGCCAACCCTGCGATCGGCCTGCCCGGCCTCTCGAAAACGGTCACAAACCTCACGGTTTACTTCGAGAAGCACGGGTTTTCCGCCCGTCTCAGCCAGCGCCGCCGCTCCGACTTCATCGGCGAGATCAGCGGTTTCGGCGCCGACCGCGCGTTGACCTACGTGGCAGGAGAGACGCTGCTCGACGCGCAGCTCGGTTACGAGTTCACCGAGGGCCGGCTCAAAGGTTTGGGTTTTACTCTCCAAGGTATCAATCTCACCAACGCGGCCTATAAGAGCTACTCTGTGGTGAAGGAGCGCGTCACCGACTACGTGAAATACGGGAAGACCTTCCTCGTTGGCGCGAACTACAAGTTCTAAGTCAAGCGACCGTTTCGACCAGAGCAGTTTCGACCCGCCCTTTTTTCCCATGGCCTCGCCGTCCACTACCTGGCTCACTACGCGCACCGCCGGCGTCCTCGCGCATGTTTCGTCGCTCCCCGGCGGCTACGGCATTGGCAATCTCGGGCCCGGTGCCCGCGCGTTCGTCGACTTGCTCGCGGAGGCCTGCGTCCGGCATTGGCAAATCTGCCCGATCGGCCCCACGGGCTACGGCGACTCGCCCTACCAGCTTTTCTCCGGCCGCGCGGGCAACCCGTATTTCATCGATCTCGGCGAGCTCCAGGCCGCCGGTCTCCTCACCGCCGCCGACCTCGCGCCCCTGCGCGAACTCCCCGCGGCCCGCGTCGACTACGGCCGGCTCTACGAAACCTTCTGGCCCGTCCTCGCCCGCGCCTACGACCGCTTCGCCGCCACTGGCGCCGAACGCCTCGGCGACTTCGGCACCCTGCGCGATTTCCGCCGCGCCCACGCCGGCTGGCTCGAACCCTTCGCCGACTTCATGGCCTTCAAGGCCCACTTCGGCGGCCGCGCCTGGACGACTTGGCCCGCCGAGTTCCGCCAGTGGACCCTCGCGCTCCGCGCGATGGCGCCCGCGAGCGTGCGCCTCGAAGCCGACCGGCATGCGTTTTATCAATACGTCTTCTTCGGCCAGTGGGAACGCCTCCGCGCCTACGCCGCCGCACGGCACGTCGGCATCGTCGGCGATGTCCCGATCTTCGTCGCGCTCGACAGCGCCGACACCTGGCAAAACCGCGCCGTCTTCCGTCTCGATGCCCAAGGCGAACCGCTCGCCGTCGCCGGCGTGCCGCCGGATTATTTTTCCGCGAGCGGCCAGCTCTGGGGCAACCCGCTCTACGACTGGGATTATCTCGCCCGCACTGGCTACGCCTGGTGGATCGACCGCCTCCGGGCCGCTTTCGAGCTCTACGACATCATCCGCCTCGATCACTTTCGCGGTTTCGATACCTTTTGGGAAATCCCCGCCGGCGCCGCCGACGCCCGCGCGGGCCGCTGGTTGCAGGGTCCCGGCCTGCCTTTCTTCCACGCGGTGCGCGCCGCTCTGCCCCAAGCCCGGATCATCGCCGAAGACCTCGGCTACATCGGCTCCGAGGTCGTCGCCTTGCGCCGCGCCGCCGGCCTGCCGGGCATGAAAATCCTCCAATTCGCTTACGGCCACGACGCCAACAACGTCAATCTGCCGCACTTCTACCCGCGCGACAGCGTCGCCTACACCGGCACCCACGACAACCTCACGACCCGCGGCTGGCTCGAAGCGCTCACCCCGCCCTACGCCGCCAAAGTCGCGGCCTACTACGGCGTCAACGCCACCGCTTCGGCCTGGCCCTTCATCCGCGCCACCCTTGCCACCACCTCGCGCCTCGCCGTCATTCCGATTCAGGATCTCTTGGATCTGCCCGCCGGCGCGACCCTCAACCACCCGGGCACCACCGCCGGCAACTGGCAATGGCGCTTCACCGCCGCCGACCTCGCCAGTCTTGCCGGCAACTCGATTTCCACGCTTAAGGCTTGGATCAATCTCTACGATCGCACCGGAGATCGCCTCATCCGCGATTACAGCGAACCCCCCATCCCATGACCACCCCAACCCCTCAACGCCCGCTCTCCCTGCCCGCCCTGTGGAACATGAGCTTCGGCTTTCTCGGCATCCAGTTCGGCTGGGGCCTCCAGATGGCCAACATGAGCGCCATTTATCAATACCTCGGCGCCAGCGAGAGCACCATTCCCCTCCTATGGCTCGCCGCCCCGGTCTCCGGCCTGCTCGTGCAACCCATCGTCGGCTACTACAGCGACCGCACCTGGACGCGTCTCGGCCGACGTCGCCCGTATTTTCTCGTCGGCGCGATCCTCGCCAGTCTCGCGCTCATCGCCATGCCCAACTCGTCCTCCCTTTGGATGGCGGCCGGCCTGCTCTGGATTCTCGACGCCTCGGTCAACGTCAGCATGGAACCGTTCCGCGCCTTCGTCGGCGATCTCGTGCCGCCCGCGCAACGCCAGGTGGGCTACGCGATGCAGAGCCTGCTGATCGGGCTCGGGGCCGTGCTCTCCTCCGCCTTGCCTTGGTTGCTCACCCACTCCGGGCTGGCCAGCGGCTCGGCCACACCCGGCACCATTCCCCAATCGGTGCACATCGCATTCTACGTCGGTGCGGCCGTCTTTTTCATCAGCGTGCTCTACACGATTATGACAACCCGGGAGCATCCGCCCGCACCGGATGCACCCGAGGCCCCCGGCCCCGGCCGCGCCCTCGCCGAGATTTTTACCGGGATTCGCTCCATGCCGGGCGCCATGCGCCGGCTCGCGGTCGTCCAGTTCTTCAGCTGGCTCGGTCTGTTTTGCATGTGGATCTACTTTACCCCGGCGATCGCCCGCAGCGTCTTCGGCGGCACCCCCGGTTCGCCCGAATACCAACGCGGCGTCGAATGGGGCGGAGTGTGCTTCGCCACCTACAACGGCGTCGCCTTCGCCGTCGCATTCGGCCTCGTCGCGCTCGCCAAACGGGGCGTCGCCGCCAAGACCCTGCACCGGGTCGGCCTGCTCTGCGCCGGCGGCGGACTGCTCACCGTCGGCCTCTGGCCGACCCCCGAATTACTGCTCGTCTCGATGGTCGGGGTCGGCATCGGCTGGGCCACGATCCTCTCCATGCCCTATGCCCTGCTCGCCAACGCAATTCCACCCGCCCAGATGGGATTCTACATGGGTGTGTTCAACTTCTTCATCGTCCTTCCGCAAATCCTCGCCGCCACCGTGCTCGGCCCCGTGGTCGAACACGTCCTCGGGGGCCGCGCTCTCACCGTCGTGGTCGCCGGTGGCGTCTGCATGGCGATCGCCGCCCTCTCGTTGGCGCTCGTGCCCGACCCCGAGAATTCGGCCGGAACGCCGCACCCCGGCTCAACTCCGGCCTGAAGGCTCCCCGGCCGTCGCCTCCGTCGGCGCGCCGTGGGTAAAATCGAGCCGGTCGAAGTAAACGGTCTTGGGTTGCAACTCAGGCAGATTGCGGTGCGCCATCAGTTGCGCGCGGTAAATCAGCGGCGTCATCCCTTTGTGTTGTTTAAACACCCGCGTGAAATAAGACGGGTCCGCGAAACCGCTCGCATAGGCGATCTCGGAGACGGTGAGCACCGTCGTTTCCAAGGCGAGCACCGCGCCGTTGATCCGGATCCGCTGCATGTAGTGGGTCAACCGCTCGCGGGTTTCCGTGCGAAAAAGATGGGAGAGGTAGTCCGCCGAGCACCCCAACATATCGGCAATGCCCTGCACACTGAGATCGGCGTTGGCGAACTGTTCGCGCACGAGACACTTGGCCTGAAATACTTTCCCGAGGTCGTTGTTGAGCTGGCCCGAGCCGGTTTCGACGATGTTGCGGAACAGACCGAGCAGCGCGATCAGCATGCCCTTGAGCACCGCGGTCCTGGCCGGCCCCTGCGAGGCGTGGGTGTGCGCGATGGCGTTGGTGAGCGTGAGAAACACGTCGAGATTCGGCGCGTCGAAAAACTCGATCACCTCGATATCCGGCCGGTGCGGCTGCGCCTCGTGCGCGAAATGCAGGCTCAGCGTGTTGTTGTAAAAACCCGCGACCAGATTCCTGAACGCGCGCGCCGGCTCGCCGTGCACGATCTCCCCGTGCGGCACGCCCGCCGGCACCACGCACACCTCGTCGGGCAGCAGCTCGAAGCCCTCGCGCGGAAACCGAAAATCCGTGCGGCCCTGCAACTGTAGGAAAATTTCCGGCCGGTAGTGATAGTGCATCCCGCGCAGCTTGTGGTTGGGATTCACCTCATGCGGCACCCGCAGGCGCAGGTGGTCGCGCTCGGCGAGCTTGATCGCGCGGTCAAAAATCGCGCGCATCTCGGCGCGGTTTTGATCGCTCAGACGCCTGGCGGCGAAAAGCGCTTTGGCGGGCTCGCTGGCGGTGGGTGACGGCATGGAAGCGGCGGACCGCGAAACGCTCGCGGCGGGGTTACACAGACGATGTTCACGCTCCGCCCAAAAACAAAATCAAAAATCACCGCCCATCGGCCCACCCCCCCCGTGATGAGGTTTTGACGCCGCCTGGTCAACGCGGTGCAGGCCGACGTAACGCAGACGCCCAAACACCTTGCGATGGCCTTCACCGCGGAAGGGCGATCGCTTCAGGTCGGCGCGGATCAACGCGAGCAGGGCCGCGTCGTCGAGCGCGGTCTTCGGTCACGCTTTCCGGATCCTAGCGGAACGGGTGCCGCCGGATCGGTGGCATAGTAAGTCGCCCGCGGGAAAGCCCACGCGGCGCAGACGCGTTGCACGCCATCGATCCGGCCCGCGGCTGGGGAGGTGGCGGCGCTCATGCGCGCGACCTCCGCCCGGCAAAGGGCCTTGTTTTTCGCACCGGGCGCGCAGCCGTTCGACCTCCAGGCTCAGTTCGCCGATGCGCCGGTTGGCCTCATCGAGCCGCCGTTGCGTCGAATCGCCGGGGTCGCGGGCCTGCAACGCCTGCTCTAAACCGAGCGTCCCCGCTCCCGCCAGGCCTCCCGTCGCGGCATCGGCACGGCGGGGTGGTGACTGAGCGCAGCCAGTGCTTCTCCGCGAAGCGGACGCAGCACGACTTCGGCTTTGCGTTTCGCGCCTCAGCGCTGCGGGGAATTTCCAAGCCCGAGCCCCCGGAGGCTCCGCTGGGCGCTTCATTTCATTCGGTTCAGACATCGGATTCATGGGCTTTCGGGTTTGCTGTCCCGGGTCCAAGGAAATTGGAGGCGACATACATTCAGATAATTCCCGCGTCAGTTAACGTAAACCTGTGACCGCCTTGCCCGGGAATTCACATGGCAGCAGGGTGGCATAGAGGATCCGTGATCCTTAAACCCAACCGACGCGTTATTACCTCAACGCGCCGTCCAACACCAAAGCCCATGCAAACCAGATCCCGTTTATTCTCGGTGACGATGTCCGTCGTCACCGGTGCGCTTTTTAGCGCCGCCGCCCATGCACAGCCGAACAGTAGCGCCGGCAAAGAAGACGCGGTGCTCCTATCCGAATTTAAAGTTTCAACCAGTTCGACTTCTGCCTACCAGGCAAAGGAAGCCAACTCCGCGGGCCGTATCCGCCAAGCGCTTAACGAAACACCTCAGTCGATCACGGTGATCACCAGAGATTTCATGGAGGATATCGGAACCGGGCGCGCGCTTGATGCGATGAAGTTTTCCGCGAGCGTGACCGAGGGCCAATTCCCCAATCGTCTCGACCGGCTGACCATACGCGGGTTTCAGCAGGACCCCGCGCAACAAAGTCAGTTCGTGGACGGTTTCCGCTTCACCGCGATCTCGGCCGGTTTCAACGCGGACTCTTCGGTGCTGGAACGAATCGAAATCGTGAAAGGCCCTAACGCCATCATTGCCGCCGCCGGTTCGCCGGGTGGTTCGATTAATTTCATTTTGAAATCCCCGAAGTTCAACGACGCCACATCGCTGAAGATCCAGGTGGGCCAGTATCTCTCCAATCGCATTGAAGCCGACAAGACGGGGCCGATCTCCTTCGGCAAGATCAAGGCGGCCTACCGAATGGTCGCGATGGCAACCGACAGCAAAGGCTACCAAGGCAACCAACTTGCCCGGACTTACATCGCGGCCCCTTCTTTCACGGTGCTGTTGGGCGATTCGACCGAACTCACGGTGAAATCGTTTTTCATGAAAACACGGGTGAGCGGTCTGAACCTTCCCCTCGATCCGCGGGTGGGCGTCGATAATACTCCGGTGCTGTATCCCGGGCTCAACCGACGCTCCCCGCTGCAGGGCCACGACAATCTTATCGTTGGATCGCGGGCGAGCGGCAGTGCGGAACTCACGCACAAATTTTCCGACAATTTCCAGGCCCGGCTCGGGGCCATGGCCGGCGTGCTGACCTCCAGCACCTATGCCGCAGGTCAAATAACCGGACGCTCCCTGGGCGCGAACGTGGGCAACATCGATCCCCTGACCGGCGTTTATACCCCCGGCACGATTTGGACCGTGCGCAACTACGGCACGGCGGCTCAGACGGTGACCTCGGCGGCCGTAGCCCTGCCTGATTTCAACGACCGCACGGGTTACACCTACACGGTGGGCCGCGCAGTCAATCAGGACAATATTGCAAGTGTGCAGAATGATTACGTTTACAAATTGGATCTGCCCCACGGCACGCGCGCTTCAATTGTCGGCGGCGTCTCGGCCAATACCCATAATTATATCAGTAGTGGCTACGCCAACCGCAACACCCCGCTCGTTGGCACACTGGACAATCCCGATTTTGTGACCTCGTCGGCCAACGCGCAGGCGCTGCCGTTGCTCAAAAACGGAAAACTTGGCGAACTGGAAACCACCAGCCAGGCCTACACCGCCGCAGTGGTGAGATTTTTCGACGAGAAGCTCATCGCCTCCGCGAGCTACTCCTATTTCGACTACTTGCAGCGCATCAGCGCGACTTCGGTTTTTGGCGCCAATCCGGTGGGCAGGGCGGTGAGCGCGCCAGCCACGGACGGCTACGTGGGCGGGCTCTTCTATCCCACGCCAGGCTACGATAAAATCAAGGGACACAAGTCGAACTCCGCGTTTGGCCTCGTTTACAAACCCCTAAAAAACGTCTCGCTCTTCTACGGTCGCAGCCAAAATACCAATCCGCCGACGCTGAACAACATCGGCGGCACCGCCAAGGCCAACCAATATGGCGATCAATACGAGTTCGGCACGAAGTCCTCGTTCAACGACGGCACGATCGATGTGACCTTGACCTACTTCAATCTCACGCAACACAACGTCTTTGTTTACGACTTTATTTCGGATAAATTTCTGCCTCTTGGTAATGTCACCTCCCACGGTTACGAATTGGAAGTGAACGCGCGGCTCACGCCAGAACTTAGTCTGATCGGCGCGGCATCGGCCTACAAAGCACGCGAAAGCTTCGGCCGGCGCCTTCGGTCGGCGCCCGATCAGTCGGGCGCGGTCGCCCTGCGCTACCAATTCAACAGCGGACCGCTGAAGAGTTTCTGGGCGATGCTCAGCGCCGATTACCTCGACAAGCGGGCTGGCGAAATTCCCGGCACCATCAATATCGATGCCGCCAGCGCGGCACCCGGCACGGTGTTGGGCACGGTGAACGGCAGGACGCTTACCGGTCTGCCGGTTCAGCCCTCGTTTTATCTCCAGGCCCGCACCATCCTGAATCTGACGGCAGGCTACAGCATCAGCAAAAATTGGAAACTGTGGGCGAAGGTGGATAACCTGCTCGATAAAAATTACATCCAGGCGTCCCTCAATCGTGGCGTCGCTACGCCGGGCACACCACGCAGCCTCACAAGCGCGGTCACCTACAAGTTCTGACGTTTGCCGAGTCGAAGTAGTCATGGCCGTCGCCCGCTTGTGGGTGACGGCTTTTTTGTGGAGCTATTTTCCTGCGGAACGGATGGCCTCGCGGGCGAGCACGAGATGATCCCGGGCGTTTGCGTTGGAGGGATCGATCCGCAACGACGCCTCGTAGTGGACGACCGCCTCGCCCGGCTGACCGCTAATGAGAAGGGCGTTGGCGAGGTTTCGGTGGGCCGGGGCATAGTCGGCGCTCAAGCGTAACGCTTCGCGGTATTGAGCGATCGCTTCGGGCAGGCGCTCCAGCTCGACCAGCGTGTTAGCCAAATTGTAGCGGGTAGTGGCGTTGGCGGGTTCGAGAAAAAGCGCTTTGGTGTAGCTCACGAGCGCATCGTCGTGGCGGTGTGCACGGGCCAGCGCGACCCCGTAGTTGTCGAGCGCCTCGGCAAAATCCGGCTTCAACCGCAGCGTCTCTTCAAAGTGCGCAAGCGCCTCGGGCAGGCGACCGGTTTGGGCGAGAGCGAGGGCGAGTTTGTGGTGCTCTTTGAAATCGGGTTCAAGGACCAGGGCGGTTTCATAATGCGCGATGGCGTCTTGAACCCGGCCCTCCGCGGAGAGGGCGAGACCGATGCTGTAGTGAGCCCGGGCGTTGGTGGGCCATTTCTCCACCGTGTCGCTCCAGATCGAAAGGGCGCTCCGATAATCTTGGTTGCGGCGAACGGTGCCGGCGGTAAGGGCGAGGGCGGCGAGGAAGAAAACCGGCAGGCTGCGCCTGCCCGCGAGGGAGTGCGCACCTAGCACCACCACGGCGATCACGGCGGTGCCGTTGGCCGCTTTGATGATGGCGTTGCGCCAACGCCAACCTCGCCCCGGTCTCATCCATCACTCCGACCGCGGCGTCCAGTATGCCAGTGCCGATTATCGTTCCGCGCTCGCCGACCACGGCCTCGTCGCCTCGATGAGTCGCAAGGGCAACTGCTACGACAACGCCGCGATGGAAGCGTTCTGGAGCAGCTTGAAGAATGAACTCGTTCATCGTCGGCGCTTCGCCACGCGGGCTGACGCCCGCACCGCGATCTTCGACTACATCGAGTCCTTCTACAACCGCTCCCGCCGCCACTCGTCGCTCGGTTATCAAAGCCCGCTCGACTACGAATCCGCCCTCAGCTAACTAACCAACAACACGCTCAACGCGTGTCCGTTTTATCCGGGGAAGCACACCTAGCGAACGCTAGGGGTGGCGTGTCCCCGGACTTATAGGCAGGAAGTGTGGCTGGTGCCGCTCATCTGCTGGTCATGTAACCACCTCAGGTCACAGCTCAAATTGCTCCAGCGAATAGCTGGACGTTGGTGTCCTTCCTCATGGTTTTCTTTTGAGGATTCGTGATGGATTCACTTCGTTGAGCCGATTGCCTTCGTTGAGGGGATTTATTTTGCGGTGTGCTGAGGTGCTACAGTTTCGATTGGGTGAGTTTGATCAGTTGAGGAGGTTGGGACTTTTCGTGGTCTTCGCTTTTGTTTTTATTGGTTGGATTGAGTGGATGAGTCGGTGTTTCGATCGTTCGTTTTCATGTTGGTTGAGTCCATTGGGATTGACCTCCAGCCGTTTCAACTCGACGCCGTCAGCCTGGGTGATTTTTACGGGAACAGTGCCCACAATTCGGCCTACAACCGCGCCCTCACCGGTGCAGCAGGCCGATGTTCTCGTGCAGATGCGAGAACTCCGAGGCGACGGCTATGCTCTTTTTTCCCACGCTTTCAGCCTGCGTTGATTTGAGCGCGCAGGCTTCGACCTTCATTCCAATCACCTTCGACCAATTCCACCTTGGGATAAGCCGGGGTTCCGAAATCGCGAAGCAGCAGCCGGCCGAGGAGCATCTCGAGCGCGACCGTCCCGATCCGCCGCGGGTCCTGACACACGCCGGCATAGCGTTCACAGTTTGGATTTTTGTCGAGCAACGCGATCCCCATGTCGCGCGGCACGCGGAGTTTTCGTTTCGTCAGCCAGGCGGCCACCGCCGCGATATACGGCGGATATTGGTGCATCACCACGACGTCGGGCCGGTGTGCCTCGAACCAGCGCGCGAAGTCCACCTCCTGCCACGTCTCCGCCCGCAATATCGGCAGCGGAGCACCGGGCAATTTCCGCTCATGATGGCTGAGAAACGACGCCGAGTAGAGAAACCCCGTCCGCCGGTCTCCCGTCCCGAGCATCACCAGTCCCGGGCGCGTGTAGCCGCGGCGCGAGAGTTCCTCCCAGAGCATTGCCGCATCGGCCGTGAAATGGCTGCAGACGCGGTGTAGCCGCGCAGGAATGCTTGTCCCCTGCGTGACCACCGCAAACTTTTGCAACGCCTCCGGCAGCATCTCTTCCGGATCGAGGCTGCCAAGGCAGAGCAGCCCCTTGATGCCGCGCGTCTCGATGATTGCTCGCAGTCGCTCCGGCGTCATGCCTGGCCGTTTCACCCAGAAATGGTCCAGCTTGTAACCGTGCAACTCCGCCCGCTCCTGCGCCCCGCTGAGCAGAAGTTGAAGATGCTTGTAGGTCGCCCGCTGACACCACGGGTTTTCCTCGGGAAACAGTGAGATCACCCCGAGCGTCGCACGATAGCCCGTGTGCTGCGACTGCCGCACCTCGCTCATGAGTTCGGCCAGCCGCGCGTTGGGGACGTAGCCCGCGGCCGTGGCGGCTTTATGAATGCGCGCCCGGAGTCCGGCCGAAATACGCGGGCTGTTTTTCAAAGCCAGCGACACCGTCGTCGACGAGACGCCGAGCTTGCGGGCAATGGCGCGAAGACTCATCGCCCGTAACATCGCACGATTTTCCCGCCACTGGCAACGCTCATGGCGCACCCGCCCTGTCCGTCGCGCCCTATTTTCGATCCCCGATATCGTAGTCCAACACAGCGCCGTGCGGCTGCCGGTCAAAGCGATCAATTTCTTCGTCAGCCGGCAGCGCGCGGCGATACTCATCAAGGTAGAGACCAATTTTTTTGATGGGGATGGGCTGAAACGCCGGAAGGTCGCGGAGCAGTTTCGCATCGGGGTTTAGCCGAAAATCGTAATGCGCCGCATCGGCAAATCTGGCCTCGTCTGCCGAGGCATAAACGGCGTTGGCCCCTGACGCGAAACCTGCGACGACGGGCGTTTCCTGCCGTCTTTCACCTCGCGCCATGTCCACGGCAACTTGCACGCGATGGCAAAATTGCTTCCGATCTTGGCCGATGCCGGCTGCGTGTTGACGAACGCGAAACCGACCGAGCACTGCACGGCAACGTTGTTGCGGCAGTCGATGGACTGTGGACAACAATGGTTTTTACTGTGATCGCCGGAAAGGCTCTGTTGCTTTTGTGGTGAGGGAAAACGAACGCGTGACCGTTGGCGCGGTTTGCACCGCGGGCGCCACCGAACGGCCCCACTGCCAAGCGGTGACGGTGACTGCGACGGGCAAACGAGTGCGCGGCGGGAGTGGCGTGAAGCGAAGGCGTCCCTGCTCAACGACGGCGGGACCCGCTACGACGAAAAATTCTACCGGCAGGTTTGATTCGACCGTAGCCGCTAGCGGCAGGAATGCCGTGCCGACGACTTGATCGC
>JANXSC010000239.1 GCA_025352845.1 Opitutaceae bacterium | reverse complement strand
GCCGGATGCGGGATCTTTTACGCGAAGCGAAACCGGCGACTACCGCGCCGCCGTCGCGCAGGCCCTCCGCCGCATCGAATCCGGCGAGCTGAAAAAAATCGTGCTCGCCCGCGCGCAGGACGTCGTCGCGAATCAAGCCCTGCACCCGTTGCAAATGCTGAACGGGCTGCGACAGCGTTTCCCGGACTGCTACTCGTTTTCCTTTACGCAGGGCCGGGGTCCGAGCTTCATTGGTGCGAGTCCCGAGCGCCTCGTCCGTGTGAGTCAGGGCCGGCTCGAAACCGAGGCACTCGCCGGCTCGATCCGGCGCGGGGCGGGCGCGAGTGAGGATGCCACGCTCGCCGCCACTCTCCTCCGCAGCGAAAAGGATCAGCGCGAACACCGCGACGTGCTCGACGACATCGTCGCCCGCCTGCGCCCGCTCGGCCTCACCCCGGAGTTTCCCGTCCAGCCGCACATCCGCCGCTTCGCCAATGTCCAGCATCTCCACACGCCGGTGCATGCGCCGCTCCCGGAAAAAGTGCGGTTGCTTGATGTCCTCGCGGCGATGCATCCCACGCCCGCCGTCGGCGGCAGTCCGCGCACTGCCGCCCTCTCCCACATCCGCGAACTCGAGGGTTTCCCGCGCGGACTTTACGCCGGCGCACTCGGCTGGTTCAACGCCCGCGGCGGCGGCGAATTCTTCGTCGGTATCCGCTCCGCGCTCGTTCACGGTCCGACCGCGCGCGTCTACGCCGGCGCCGGCATCGTCGCGGGCTCCACGCCCGAAAAGGAGTTTGCCGAAACCGAGCTGAAGTTTAAGGCCATCCTCGACGCCCTCGCGGGGTGAACGAAAAAACGCTCCATGTCGCACGCCCCGAATCTTGATCCGCGCAATGTGAATTCCCTCTGGGCAAGCGTGCTCGTGGAGACGCTCGTCCGCTGCGGGGTGAAGCAGGCCGTGATCTCACCGGGCTCGCGCTCGACGCCGCTCACAATGGCCTTCGCGGCGCATCCCGCGATCGAGGCAATGCCGGTGCTCGACGAGCGCTCGGCGGCGTTCTTCGCGCTGGGCCTCGCGAAACAAAACCTCCGCCCGGTCGCGCTGCTCTGCACGAGCGGGACGGCGGCGGCAAATTTTTTCCCTGCCGTGATCGAGGCCCGTGAGGCGGGCGTGCCGCTTCTCGTCGTCACCGCCGACCGACCGCCTGAGCTGCGCGCGTGCGCCTCCGGCCAGACAATTGATCAACAGAAACTCTACGGCGGTTACGTGAATTATTTTCACGAGCTCGCGCTGCCGGAAAATTCCACGGGCCTGCTACGTTATCTCCGGCAGACGGTCGCCCATGCCGTCGGCCAAACCCTCCTATCCTCCGCCGGACCCGTGCATCTGAACGTGCCGTTCCGCGACCCGCTGCCACCGATCGACGATGGCGGGGCGACCGCAAAGTTCGCCGCAGCGCAGGATTGGGAGCTGTTTTTTTCGCACTTGGCGTTCGTGGAGTCTGCTCCTCCGGCCGGAGTCCTGCCGCGAATCATGCCCGACGTCCACGGCGTGATCGTGATCGGGCCGGCGCAACCGGGCGACGTGGAGTCGTTCGTCGTCGCGGTGGCCGAGATTGCGCGGCGGCTGGGCTGGCCGGTGCTCGCCGACGGACTCTCACCGGTGAGACACCACCGCTCGCGCATTCCCAATGTCGTCACGACCTACGATCTCATTCTCCGTCACGCCGCCACCGCCGAGCGGCTCAAGCCGGAAGTCGTGCTCTGCCTCGGCGGCTGGCCGACGAGCAAGGTGCTCCGCGCTTGGATCGAGGCGAGCGAGGCGGTGACATGGATGGTGACCGACCGTGCCGACAATCGCGACGCGCTGCACACCCGCGCACGCCCAATCGCCGCACCGCTCGTGGCGCTGGCGGCACTGCTGCCTGCCGCGATGGAGGTAAACGGCTATCAAAAAATGTGGGCGCGCTACGAACAAAAGGTCCGCCCCGCGCTCGACGAAAAACTTAGCGCTGAGTCCGCGCTCTTCGAGCCCAAGGCCGCGTGGCTCCTGGCGCAGCATTTGCCCCCGGACACGCTCGTGTTCGTCGCGAACTCCATGCCTGCCCGCGACGCCGAATACGTCTGGCCCGCAGGCGATCGCGCGCTGCGCCCCTTCTGCAACCGCGGCGCCAACGGCATCGACGGCACGCTCTCCAGCGCCCTCGGAATCGCACACGGCGCGGCCCAACCCGCCGTGCTCCTCACCGGCGATCTCGCGCTGCTGCACGACACCAACGGCTTCCTCCTCCGCCCCAAATTCCGCGGCTCCCTCACCATCGTCCTCATCAACAACCGCGGCGGCGGCATCTTCGATCACCTGCCGGTCGCGCAGTTCGAGCCGCCCTTCGAGGAATTCTTCGCCACTCCGCAGGAAGCGGACTTCGCGAAACTTGCCTCCGCCTACGGCGTCGAGCACGTGCTCGTGCGCGACTGGGCGCACTTCACCACGCTAGTTTCGACACTGCCCGCGACCGGCATCCGCGTGCTGGAGCTTCGGACCGACCGGAAACACGACGCGGCAAAACGGAAATCACTCTTCGCGGAACTCGCCGCGACGCTGGGGTAAGAGGGCGTCAAAAAAAGATCTGTCATTCTGAGCGCAGCGAAGAATCCACTGGGATCAACGCGGCGTTTTCAGGGGTGCGAATGTCCTGCTGGATTCTTCGCTCCGCTCAGAATGACAAGCAAGGAGACCCTTTTTCGACGCCCTCTAACACCCGCCCCGCACCCACTCCGCCAGTTGCACCCAGGCGCGCGACCGGTGGCTGATGGTGTTTTTAAAGGCGTCGCCGAGTTCGGCATAGCTCGCGGAAAACCCCTCGGGCACGAACAGCGGATCGTAGCCGAAACCTTGACGACCGCGCGGCTCGCGGAGCAAACGGCCGCGGCACTCGCCCTCGAAGACGCGCTCTTCCCCACCCGGCCCGAGCGCGAGCAGCACGCAACGAAACTGCACGCCGCGCTTCGGCTCCGGCACGTCGCGCATCACGGCTGCGAGCTTGGCGAGGTTCGCGACAGGATCGTGCTGCGGTCCGGCGTAGTAGGCGGATTCTACTCCTGGCGCGCCGCCGAGCGCATCGACGCAGACGCCGCTATCATCGGCCAGCGCCCACGCGTCGGGCGGAATGAGCGCGCGCAGCGCGACGGCTTTTTTCCGCGCGTTGCCCGCAAAAGTTCCGGCGTCCTCCACCACGTCGGGCATGCCACCCACTACTTTCGCGGAGCGAATCGTCACCGGCAGCGCCGAAGCGCGCGCGAGGGTTTGCAGCTCCGCCACCTTGTGGCTGTTGCCCGAGGCGAGGTAGAAGATCATCGCCACCGCGTGGCCGTCACTTCGGCGCGGTGGCCGATTCCTTCGCGCGCTTCTGCACGGCGGCCTTGGTGAGACCGAGGCGTTTCGCCGTCTTGGTCTCGTCACCGCCGTCCGCCGCGAGCGCACGCACGACGACCTCGCGCTCGATGCGCGCCAGCATGTTTTCGTCACCGGACTTCAGCTGTTCGAAAACATAGTCGAGCGCCCGCCCCAGCGTGAGCGGCGGCTCCACCAGCGCCGGCGGCTTGGGCATCTCCTTCGGCAGATCGGGCGGCACGGCCTGCGGCGCGTCGGGCGGCAA
>JANXSC010000235.1 GCA_025352845.1 Opitutaceae bacterium | reverse complement strand
CTTGAGCCGGCGAAGAAACAGCTTCGACGCATCGACCACGCGCAGGTCGATGTGGAAATGATCGCCGTAAAGTTTCTCGACCGCAGCGCGCTCGTTCTTGCGGAGCAGGCCGTTGTCCACGAACACGCACGTGAGCTGTTTACCAATGGCTTTGTGCAACAGCGCGGCGGCGACCGAAGAATCCACGCCACCCGAGAGCCCGAGGAGCACGCGGCCCTTGCCGACCTGCGTGCGGAGCTTTTCCACCGCGTGCGCGATGAAATCCTTGGTCGTCCACTCCTGTTTCGCGCCGCAGACGCCAAGAAGGAAGTTCCGGATCATGTCCACGCCGCGCTCGGTGTGGAAAACCTCCGGGTGAAACTGAATGCCGTAGAAGCCGCGCTTCGCATCCTCGATCGCGGCGAAGGGCGAGTTCTCCGTCGTGCCGATGGCCCGGAAGCCGGGCGGGAGTTTCGTGAGCTTGTCGCCGTGCGAATTCCAGACGCGCAGCTTTTTCGGCAGGCCGGTGAAGAGCGGGCTCTTCTTCGTGAGGGTGAGATGACCGTGACCGTATTCGCGCGCTCTGCTGTGCTCGACCACGCCGTCGAGAAAGTGCCCCATCAGCTGCACGCCGTAACAAATCCCGAGCACCGGCACGCCGAGCGCAAAAATCGCCGCGTCCGGATGCGGTGCCTGCTTCGCATACACACTCTGCGGTCCGCCCGAGAGGATGATCCCGATCACGCCATCTGCGCGCAGCTGGGCCGCCGGCGTCGAGAAGTGGTAGATTTTCGAGTAAACTTGGCACTCGCGGATCCGGCGCGCGATGACCTGCGTGAGCTGCGAACCGAAGTCCAGGACGGCGATCGTTTGTGGCATGGGCGGCGAGGGAAAAAGGAGAGCACACGCAAACGCGCGCAGCGGAGCAAGTGCGGATTCGGCGCGGAAACGTTCGAGTTGCAGGGCGCAGTCGCCCGAAGCACGCCCCGAATGATCATCCGCCCGATTTTAGAGTCGCACCACCCCGTCGCCTCCGTTCCATTCTCACGCGGCCTTCACTCAAGCCCGCCTACCCATGACATCCGCCCCCGTTCGCTTTGCCCTGCTGACTTCCCTAGCGTCCGCCGTGCTGACGGCCCAGACACTCCCGCCGCCGGCCGCCACGCCCGCCGCGACCAAGCAATCCGACGCGCTGATCAAACTGAATCCATTCGAGGTGAAATCCGAAGCCGACAACAGCTACGGTGCCCTCAATTCCAATTCCCTCACCCAGTTTAACGCCGCCCTCAAGGACGTCCCGGTTTCCGCCGATATCTTCACCGAGGATTTCATCCGCGACGTCGCCGTCACCAACCTCGAAGACCTCCTCCTCTCCTACGGCGCCGGCGCGGGCACCGTCATGTCGAACCCGG
Organism: Opitutaceae bacterium; assembly: GCA_025352845.1. Classification (GTDB taxonomy): domain Bacteria; phylum Verrucomicrobiota; class Verrucomicrobiia; order Opitutales; family Opitutaceae; genus ER46. The sequence continues at coordinate 1,913 of JANXSC010000235.1, read as the reverse complement.
AATCCGATGCCCTCAGCCAGCAGCCCGGCGACCGCGTCGGCAACCAGACGATGGGCGTCCGCGGCGTCGGCGTCGGCGCACCGCGTCGCGATGGTTTCGTCGGCACCTTCGGCACCGCCACCGGCATGAACACCCTCTTCGACACCGAGCGCGTCGACGTCGTCCGCGGCCCCCAGGGCTTGCTGTATGGGGCCAGCGGTGCGGGCGGCACCGTCAACATCGTGTCCAAGCGCGCCAACTTCAGCCGCACCCACGGCCGCGTCGATTTCCGCATCGACCAGTATGGCTCCAAACAAGCCCTCTTCGATTACAACGTCGGCACCGAAAATGTCGCCGTCCGCGTCGCGCTCGTCTCCGACCACCAGCTCTACCGTCGCGTGTTCATCGGCTACGATACCAAGGGTCTCTACAGCCAGCTCGCCTTCCGCCTCGCCCCGCTCCGCACCGTCATCCGCGTGATCGGCGGCCAGACCAACAACACGCGTGTCCTTAACACCAATCAGGAAAACGTCGTCCTCCCCGCCACCGCCGCGACACCCACCACCGCCGCCATCCCGCTCGACCCGCGGCAAAACTTCGGCCTCGCCTACCTCATGCGCAATAACATGGCCGGCGCCAACGATCCCGTGACTGGCAATCCCTACCCCCGCGGCGCCATCGCCAACGGTCGGCTCAACTGGGACAATCTCAACTCGTGGGCCGGCACCGCCGCCTCCGAATACGTCACCAACAAATTCTTCAGCGCCACCGCCGAGACCGTCTGGACGCCCTGGCTCGCGACCCAATTTGCCGTCCTCTACAATGACGCCGTCACCGACCGGGCCAACGGCGGCATCATCAACCTCAGCGCCCCGCTCCTCAACGGCAACCCCCTCACCACCTGGGCCAACGGCGGCACCCTCGCCGACACCGAGCAACCCCAGCGTCGCTGGTCCACGCGCGGATCCGGCATGCTCACGAACAATCTCTTCGGCAAACGCGCCCACAGCCAGACCCTGTTTGGCTACGACATCGATTGGCAGGACACCGGCCCCACCGACTTCGGCTACTTTCTCGCCGATACGAATTTCAACGTCGTCTACAATCCCACCATCCCCTCCAACCTCGGCCGCACGCCCATGCCGCGCCAGTGGTGGTCCGTCGGCGATGGCATCGTGAAAGATCCGCTGGGCCGCGGCGGCTGGCTCGCTCCCCGCCTCACCACCGGTGGCCAGAATTACGTTCGCATGGCCAACAATCCCCGCGACCCGAGCTGGGTCCGCCCCAACAATCCCCTCGGCCTCGCCAGCCTCGCGGGCAATGCCGGCGTCTCCGGTCAAAACAACGACGGGCACAACTGGGAGAGCCGCACCGCCGGCTTTTACGCCGCCAATAACACCGGCTGGTGGGAGAACCGCGTCAACACCCTCATGGGCTTCCGCATCAACAACAGTTTCAAGCGCACCCCGAATCTCTCCACCCTCGCGTCCGCCCCGCCCTGGGCCGAATCCGACAAGACCAACAAGAGCTACAATCTCGGCGTCAACGGCGCGATCCGCCCGTGGCTGAACGCCTACTACAGTTTCTCCAGCACGTATAACACCGCCCTCGTCAACGCCAACGATCCGCTCGGCAATCCGCCCGCCACGTCCAGCGGCGTCGGCCAGGAAATCGGGCTCAAGTTTGGTGACACCCGCGGACGGATCTCCGGCTCGATCCAGTATTACACCACCAACTCCAAAGATGAGATGATCAATGCCGGCACCGGCGTCCGCGACCTCGTCAACCCCACCGGCCTCAACGGCTCGTTCGACGGCCCCGCCGGTTTCAAGAACCAATGGGTCAACCTCGACCGCACCACGCGCGGCCTCGAAGTGATCCTCACCGCCAATCCCACCCGCAACTGGAAGGTCCGCCTCGCGGCCACCACCTCC
>JANXSC010000225.1 GCA_025352845.1 Opitutaceae bacterium | reverse complement strand
CGCACCCGCGGCACTGTTTCGAACGTAATAACTCCTTCCGAGGGCGGGTCACAGACCCCGCCCTACTTCACGGCCCGCCCTACTTTCCCCTTGCACTTCGTGCACACCACGCGTTTCCGCCGTGGCAAGCTCCCGCATTGGGAGGTCGAGGGCGGACGCTACTTCATCACCGTCCGTCTCGCCGACAGTCTCCCCGCCGAAGTCGTGGCCCAACTGCAAGAAATCCACCGCGCGCTCTCCGCCATCGAGCCCGCCTCCGAACAATTCGCCGGCCTCCAGCGGCAGTATTTCCGCACCATGGAGAAATATTTGGATGCCGGCACGGGCTCGTGCGCGCTCCGCGGCCCGCACAGCGCACAAGCCGTGGTCACCGAATTCGCCGCGCTTTCCGAGTGGGCGGTCGATGCGCCCCATTTCACCATCATGCCGAACCACTGGCACGCGCTGCTCGTGCCGCGCGCCGGGTGCGTTCACTCGCTCGATCAAGTCATGAAGCGGCTCAAGGGTCGCACCGCGAAACAACTCCGCCGCATCGTCGGCGGCAGCGGCACAGTCTGGCAACGCGAGTGGTTCGATCGATGGATGCGGGATGATTCCGAATGCGAGAAGACCGTCGCCTACATCCGAAACAATCCGGTGAAGGCGGGGCTGGCCGCCAAATGGGAAGACCATCCGTGGACCCGGTAGCCTGAAGTAGGGCGGGTCTGTGACCCGCCCTTGTTTTTTCACACCCGCTGCACGGCTTCGCACGCAATAATTACTTCCGAGGGCGGGTCACAGACCCCGCCCTACTCCCAAGCCCATCCTATTTTCCCACGGCCCCGCTCGCGCTCTTCGCTACCCATGCCCCGTATTCCGCCCGCGGCATGAATCGCAGCGAGGCGCTGTTGATGCAGTAGCGCAGGCCGCCCTGCGCCCGCGGGCCGTCGGGGAAGACGTGGCCGAGGTGGCCGCCGTCAACGGCGCAATGCACCTCGACGCGCCGCATGCCGAAACTCACATCGACGTGCTCGCCGACGAACGCCGGCTCGATCGGCTTGGTGAAGCTCGGCCAGCCGGTGCCGCTCTCGAACTTGTCGCGGGAATCGAAAAGCGGCGTGTCGCTGCCCACCGAAAAATAAACGCCGTCGGCGTGATGATCCCAAAACGCGTTTTGAAACGGCGGCTCGGTGCCCTGTTGGCGCGCGACGCGAAACTGGATCGGCGTGAGCAGCGCGCGCCACTCGGCGTCGGTGCGCTGCACGGTCACTTTCGCCATGTCGATCACGACGTGGGACGGCAGACCGCAGGCGGATTGGTTCGTTTTCATTTCGGCAGCGATGCCGGCCAACGCGGCCGGTGGCAAGGCGGGAGCGTGGCACCGGTGAAGACGCCGAGGTTGGTGGAGCCCTTTGCAGTTTCGAGCGTCGCGGTGAAGGTGCAATCGACGCTGCCGCTGCCGGTGATGCGCCAGTCGAGGAGACAGACTTCGAGCGTGGGCGCGTCCCCCTCCAGCCGCTCTCCGGCCGTCACTGGATCGATGTGGCCGCGGAACCCGCTTTGCTGGAAGACCGATTCGATCAAGGGGACGAGGCCGCCGGTGACGTTGTCGGATCGGATCAGGGCGAGACTGGCCGGTGCGGCGACGACGAGCTGGAGTTCGTTCTCCGTAGCTGGCTGCACGAGGAGCGGGTTCGAGGCCGGCGAGGCGGCGTGCACCGAGACCAGCGGGCACAGGCTGAGGGCCAGGCTGATTTCCAACAGCCGGGCGATGCAGATGGGTTTAACCTTCATGGTGGGGAGCGACTAGGATTGCGGTTGAACGGTATCGGAAAAGCCGAGATGGCGGTGGATGGCCGCGATCAGCGCGTCGAGATCCAGCGGTTTCTGAAAAAATTCGTCGGCGGCCTGATCGGCCCCGCAGCTTTCGCGGGGAGGCAGCGCGGTGATGACAAAGATCGGGAGTTGCGGACGGAGACGGTTTTGGCGCGCCAATAAATCCCAGCCATCCGTGGCCGCCATGCGAAGATCGGCGATCGCAAGATCGGGCTCATGCTGCTCGATCGACCACAGGGCTTCATCGCCATCCGCCGCAGTGATCACGTTCAACCCCGCGCGGGCGAGGACACGCTGGAGACTGGCGCGCACACCCGGGTCGTCGTCGACCAAGAGGACGGTGGAAAAAGACTCGCGCCACGCGCCCGGCGGCCTGCCGGGACCC
>JANXSC010000219.1 GCA_025352845.1 Opitutaceae bacterium | reverse complement strand
GCAGCAGGCCGAAGATGCCGTCGCGCTCCAACACCGCAGCGATCTCCGACCACGCGGGTCCACCACCGCCGCGCAGGCTTTGGTGCAGTGCGAGAAACGGTGTCAATGCGGGCAGCTCCAGCAATTCCGGCAGCAACGCGGGGCAACGACTCACGAGGTGAAGTGCGGCCATCCGGCCGCCATCGAAGCGCGCCAGTAGCTCGCGCACGCCAGCGGGCGCGAACTCCAGCACGTTCCGCCACTGCGCCGACGTCACGGCCACCGCCGCCGAGGCGAGCGCATCCTCGCCCATCTCGCCCCCGACCCATTCATCGGGCGCGACCTCTCGTTCAAAGCGAATTTCGGGCCAGAGCGTGACGCAATGGCGAGCGCCGTCGTGGATCCAGCCAAGGCTGGCGCGGGACGAGGTGCTGGGTTGGGCGACGCGCCGGGAGCGGGAGGAGCGGGACGCGTGGCGGATGGAGCAGGTGAGGAGCGAGTTCATGCGCCCACCTTACGCCCAGGGGTGGGACATTGCTTGTCCCACACTAAAAATATCCTCTCTCTTCCATCATGGCTTCCGTCGCCCAATTCTCCCGCCCTCCCCTTGAGCGGATGCTCCGCATCCACGACGAACTCCGCCGCGGTGCCTTCACCAACTGCTCGAAACTCGCGGAGAAACTCGAGGTCTCGCGCAAGACCATCGCGCGCGACATCGCCTTCATGCGCGACCGCCTGCATCTCCCGATTGAGTTTGATGCGCCAATCAACGCCTACCGCTACACGCAACCGGTGTCGGCGTTTCCCACCGTGCAGGTGTCCGAGGGTGAGTTGCTCGCGTTGCTCGTCGCGCGCAAGGCGCTCGAGCAGTATCGCGGCACGCCGTTTCACCGGCAGCTCGAAGCCTCGTTCGACAAGCTCACCGGTGGGCTGAAGGATCGCATCACGTTTTCACCGGCGGACGAGCTGCAATCGGTGTCGTTCAAGAACTCCGGGCTCGGCAAGGCCGACCTCGAAATCTTCAATGCCCTGAGCGCTGCCGTGCTCCGGCAGCACGAGGCGGAGTTCGATTACCGCAAACCCGGCGAAACAAAAGCCGAGCGGCGGCGCGTGCAACCCTACCATCTGGCGCACCGGGAGAACCTTTGGTATCTCGTCGCATTCGACAGCGAGCGCGGCGCGCTGCGGACATTTGCCCTGCCCCGCATCTCAAACCCAACGGTGAAGAAAACCACCTTCACGCGGCCGGTCGATTTTTCACCGGAGAAATTTTTTGCCACCGCGCTCGGCGTGCTCGGTGGCGAACGCGACTACCGGGTGGTCGTCCGATTCAGCGCGGTTGTGGCGGACCGCGTGCGCGAGCGCGAGTGGCACGAGTCGCAGGAGATGCGCGCCCTGCCCGACGGCGGCCTCGAGCTCACGCTTCGCCTCGGTGCGCTGCCCGAGATCGAGCGCTGGGTGCTGACGTGGGGCGCCGACGCCGAGGTGATCCAGCCGAAGGAATTGCGCGAGCGCGTGAAGGCGACGGTCGCGCTGCTCGCGAAACGCTACCGGTAAAAAGGCGTGAGCACGCACGGCAGCCGAAGCCGTAGGGCGCGTGTCTGGCACGCGCCGCAGCGGTGGAGCGCGCCGCGGCGTCTGAAAGGCAGACGCCCTACATTCGGAAAGAAACGACCGCGCGAATCACAGCGAACCGCGCAAGCCGAAGGTCCACGCCGAGCCGTAGTCCACGCGCTGGCGGAATTTCGCGTAGTCGGGCGTGTTCGGGCCGTAGATTTTCGAGTCCTCGGTCTGGTCGTTCACGTTTCTCATGCTCATGAAGAGCGTGAAGCGGCGCGTGAGATAATAGTCGGCGCTCACGTCGACGTAGAGGCGTTTGGAGCCCCAGCTGTAGGTGTTGGGGTCGATGCTGCGGCCGGCCCCGACGAGGCCGCGGCGCTGGGGGCTGCGGTAGTTCCAGTTGAATTTCGTGCTGAACTTCTGGCGCGAAAGACTGCCGCCCCAGCTGTAGGTGCGCGGCGGAAACCCGGTGATGCCCGTAATGGCGGCACCGGTGGCGCGGATGGCGCTGGCGTTGGCGAAGACTTGGACCCCACGGGCCCACGGGGGGAGGAAGGTGAGGGACTGTTTGTATTCGAAGTCGAGGCCCTCCATGCGCAGGCGGCTGGGGAGATTGTAGTTGGTGGAGACGTCGTAGTCGTCGTATTGGGCGGCATCAAGGTTGTAGAGCGCGAGGAATTCGGGGGTGGCGCGGAAGGTGGTGGAGCCGAAGAAATTTTTGAAATCACGACGGTAGGCGGCGACGTTGAAGGTGCCGATTTTATCGAAGTAATATTCGAGGCGCACTTTCACGGTATTGGCGCTCCAGGCCTTGATGCCGGCGTTGTTGACCGAGATGCGCGGGATGGCCGAATTCGCCGCCAGCGGATCGGGCAGGGTGATGCCGCCGGCGTATTGGTCAAAGCTGGGGCGGCCGACAGACTGGTAGGCAGCGCCGCGCAGGATGAGGTTTTCGCGAAGGTTGTAGCTGACGTTGAGATTCGGGAAAAAGCGGAGGTATTCCTTGTCGGTGTGCTGGCCGCGGTCGAGGTAGGTGAGCCGGGAAACGGCGAGGGCATTGCCGATGCCGCCGGGGAGGGTGGCGGGTTCGGTGAGCTGCGGGATCGGGATCGTGGCGCCGGTGGAGCTGAGGATGGGATTGCCCTGCGCGTTGCGCTGGATGGCCACGTTGCCGTTGGCGTCGAGCTGGTAAACCACCTTGTCGGCGGCATCGCGCTTGAAGTTGCGGGACGGATCGGTGAGCGGGCCGGCGGCGCTGATGTTGGTCTGCTCCGCGCGGAGGCCGCCGACGAATTGGAGACGGCGCTGGAAGAACGCGGCGTCGAGCCGAAGGTAGGCGGAGGAGATGGTCTCCTTGGCGAATTTGGAGAGGCCGACTTGGGAGCGGTAGATGGAGTTTTGGTTGTTGTCGGCCGTCGTGCGGGTGGCGGCGGTGTCGCTGGCCGTGGCGGTGAACGGCTGGAAATATTCGGGGCGGGATTTGTAGAGGTCGTAGAACTTGTTGTTGTCGATCCATTGGATTTTCGGGAAGCCATAGGCACCGACGCGCTGGGAGAACGGACCGTCGAGCACGAGGCCGGCGGCGTCGTCGCCGGTGACGGGTGTGGTGGTAGTGGCGCGGTCGGCACCCCAGAAAATGTAGGGCGTGGTGGTGCCGCGCAGATCGCGGGCGGCGCTGCGGACATCGGCGCCGACTTTTACGGAGACCGGAATGTCGCGCACCATGAGGTCGCGGCGGAGGCTGCCCGCGATGCTGCGTTTGGTGTCGAAGGATTCACGCGGGTGATCGTCGGCGTTGACGAGGGCGTAGTTGTTGAGGTTGTAGGGATCGACCGGGTTGCCGGTGGTGTCGGTGACCTTGATGGTGTTGGGGCGGAGATAAAAAATATCGGAGAAGGAAACGTTGACGCCGGTGCGGCGGGCCTGGCTGGCGCCGAACCAGCCCTTGTCGATGTCGCGGATGTGGAGGCCGGCGCCGGAGTAGCCGGTGCCGAGTTCGCCTTTCCAGAGGGGACCGTTATGCCGCCAAATTAGGGAAAGCGCGTCGGTGGTGCCATACCAATCCTGCGCGCCACCCTGCACGCGGACCTCACCGAATCCGCCGGGGGCGGCGTTGGTGTAGGTGGGACCCCAGTCGCCGGGGAGGACGCGGTTGACGAAGAACGAGAGCGTGCGGTTGTTGTGGAGGACTCCGATGAAGGTGTTGGCGTAGTGCAGGGAGAGGGTGTCGTTCGGCGTGGCTTTGAAATCGACGGTGAAGCCGACGGAGGCCGTGCGGTTGTCGCGCGTGCTGTCGCGGATGATAAAGTCGCTGAGGTAGGGTTTGTCGGGCGTGGTGTCGGGCAGGCCGGTGCTGGCGGTGGCGGCGACGTTGGTAGCGGTGCCGACGCCGCGCCACGTGAGGGTCGCGACATCCTCGTAGCTGTATTGGTCGGCGTAGTTGGCGGTAAGGCTGAAACCGAAACGTTTGTTCACGGGCACGACGGCGGAAAAATTCCAGCCCGGGGTGACTTTGCGCATGGGCTCGTGGAGCGGACCGGCGGTCTTGTTAAAGTGGCGGTCGCCGTCCTTCGCCATCAGGTAGGCGCTGTAGTTATACGACGGACGGGAGCGCTCGAAGGCGGAGCGCGGGACCATGTTGACGGAGCCCGCGAGCGCGGAGCCGGTGGTCTCCGGCGTCGGCGAGTGGTGGACTTCGATGCGGGAAATGTTGTTGACGGAAAACTGGTCGAAACTGACGGCGCGGCCGGTGCCGTTGCCGTTGGCGCTGGCGAGATCGAAGCCGCCGAAAGTAATGGGCACGTTGCTGGAGGGGACGCCGTTGATCGAGACGGTCCGGGCTTCTCCAGCGCTATAGTCCATCGAGATGCCAGGGAGAAATTTCATGACCTCGCCGGGCGTGCCGTCGACGACAGTGCCGAACTCGTCGGCGGCGACGACGTTCATCATCGAGCGGGCGAAGCGCTGCGTATTGATGGCGATGGCGGCGCCGTCCATCTCCTTCGAGGTGGCCACGACAAACTTATCGAGCTTCACCGCATCGCCGGCGGCAACGGCGCCCCGGCTCCCGCCGGCCGTGAGCGTGATGTCATGCTGCGAAATCTTCCCGGCGGTGACGGCGACGGAATTGGTCTGCGACAACAGGCCGGTGAAGAAAACTTTCACGCGGGCGGAACCCTCCGGGACGTTGGTGAGGCGGTATTGGCCGCTCTCATCGGAAAACGTTTCCAAACTGGTGCCCTCGATCGTCACGCGCGCTCGCTCGAGATATTCGTCGCGGCCGGTGTCGAAGACGCGGCCTTCAATCGTGCCGGTCGTCGGCGTCTGCGCCCGGCCGACGACCGCGAGCAGCATGGCGACCGCAATCGTCAGGCGCGCGCAGCGGGAGGACAATGAAGTCAGTTTCGTTTTTGTGGCGTTTGAGGTCATGGTAGAAACGCGCCGCAGGGCTGGGCGCAATCGGGGTGGTGGTTGGTGAGCAGAGCACCGCAATAACCAGGCAGCGCGGCGCGACCGTAACCAAGCCGCGCCGAGCGATGCGGACAAGCGAATACTCGGCCGGGCCAACGCGCGGGCGCATCTCAGTTTCTTGCATTCGTGGGGGTGTGCCTTGTCCGCGCCCTCTGAAGGACCGGGCGCGGACGAGCCGCGCCCCCATGAAACCCACCGCGTTGGGCAAGAAACGGAGATGCGCTCTCACTGGTAGCCCCGCCGCCCCTCCAGCGCGCTCTTCAGCGTCACACTGTCGGCGTAGAGCACCCCGCCGCCACTCGGGAGGCCGAAGCCGATGCGGGTGGCCTTCAACTCGCGCCCGACCGTGAGCGTTTCGGTCAGATAGTGGCAGGTCGCCTCGCCCTCGACGTCGTTGGGCAGCGCCAAAATCAACTCGGTCACCTCGCCCGCCTCAATCCGCGCACGCAACGCCGCGAGGTTCAGGTCATCCGGGCCCACGCCCTGGATGGGCGAAAGCTTGCCGTGCAGCACATGGTAAGTTCCGCGAAACGCCCCGCTCCGCTCGATCGCCACCAAATCCGGGACGTGCTCGACGACACACACGATGGACTGCTCGCGGCGTTCGTCGGCGCAGATGCCACACGTCTCCGACTCCGCCAGGTTGCCGCAAAGCGCACAGCGCCGCACCGACTTCGCCGCATCCTCCAGAGCCGCGACCAGCGCGGGAAGCTGCGCTGGTTTCTCTACGAGCAGATGCAGCGCGATCCGCTCCGAGGAGCGGTAGCCGAGCCCGGGCAGTTGCTTCAGTTGCTTCTGCAGTTTCTCAAACGCGGGCGTCATGGAATTTTCGATTTACGATTCTGGATTTTCGATTGCGACTCAGCCCCCAAAGCGGCGCCCAATCGAAAATCGAGAATCCTAAATCGAAAATATCAGAACCCGCCCGGCATCTTGAAGCCCGCGGTCACCTTCTGCATTTCGGCGTCGTTAAATTCCTTCGCCTGCCTCGCCGCGTCCTGCACCGCGCCGAGCACGGTGGCGGCGACGGTCTTGGCGTCCTCCTTCAGGAATTCCGGGTCGAGGGCCAGCGCGAGAAATTTCCCCGCGCCGCTCACCGTGATTTTCACCGCACCGCCTCCACTCGTCACCTCGATCTGTTTCGCGTCGAGCTGGGTCTGGAGCGCCTCGATGCCGCGCTGCATTTTCTGGGCTTGTTTGAGAAGAGTGCCTACGCCGGCCATGGTTGGGAAATGGGTTGAGGGTTGAAACCCAGAGTTGAGAGATCGTGCCGAACCTAACGCGACAATATTTTTTCGTAGCCCTCGTGGAAACTCGGGTATTCTGGTCGCCAGCCAAGCATGACCTTCGCCTTCGCGTTCGCGATCACGCGATCGGGCGTCACTTCGCGCCGGCCCGCGGCCGGTTCGCCCGCGAAGCGCGGCGGCGGCAGGCCAAGCCGCGCCGCGATCCACGCAGCGATCTCCGCCTTGGGCGCCGCGCCATCGTCGGCGAGGTTGAAAACCTCATTTGCCACCGCCACCGGCGCACCAAACGCCGCCCAAACCGCCGCCGCGACGTCGTCGCGATGAATGAGGTTTAGTCGATACTCGCCCTTTCCCGCGACCTCGCCTGCGCGCACCTGCTCAATCAGGTGGTGGCGCCCCGGCCCGTAAATCCCCGCGAGCCGCAGCACAAACCACCGCACACACGCGCCGTCGTTCGCGCGCAGCCGATCTTCGGCCTCGATCAAGATGCGCGCGCGCTCGCCGCCGTCGCGTGCGACTGGTGCGAGTTCATCGACCGTCGCCCCGCCGCCCTGCGGGTAAACCGCCGTGCTCCCCGTGTAGATCATTGTGCCGACGGCACCACGAGCCCGCGCCCACGCCAGCACCGAGTTCATCCCACCGACATAACTGCGCCGCGCGCCCTCGCCGCCGCCGCCGCCGGAACTCACGCAGTTCAACCCGTAGTCCGCCCCGCCCGCGATCTGCTCGTGCCATGCGTCGTCCGCCAGATCCGCGACGATAACTTCGATGCCGTCGGCCCGCAGCGCCTCGGCCTTCGCCGCATTGCGGGTGAGCGCCGTCACGCGCAACCCGCGCGCGATCGCCTGCCGCGCCACCTCCGCTCCGACGTAGCCGCAGCCGAAGACGACGAGTTGTTTTCCTGAAATATTTCCGTGGGCAGCGCCGCTCATGCGTGCTCACCTCACATCATGTCCACCGTTCTCGCAATCCTCGCGGAAGGTTTTGATGAAATAGAAGCGACCGCGCCCATCGATCTCCTGCCGCGCTCCATTTGCCTCACACCCACCGCATGAAAACCAAATCTTACGACTTCGCCGCCATCGGCGGCGGCAGCGCCGGTTTCAACGCCGCGCGCGTCGCCGTCTCGCTCGGCCTCAAGACCGCGATCATCGACGGCGCGCGCGAACTCGGCGGCCTCTGCATTCTGCGCGGCTGCATGCCGTCGAAGACACTGCTCTACATGGCCGACGTGCTGCACCTCGCGCAAAAAGGAAAAACATTCGGCCTGAAAATCCCGTCGGCCCGCGCCGACATGAAGGCCATCCACGCCAGGAAAAGGAAAATCATCGCGGAATTCGCGAGCTACCGACAGCAGGCTCTCACCTCCGGGAAATTCGATCTCATCCGGGCCCACGCGCGCTTCGTCGATGCACACACCTTGGAGCTTTCCAACGGCACTCGTGTCCGCGCGAAGCACATCCTCATTGGCACGGGCTCGAAAGTCAGCGTGCCGCCCGTGCCCGGGCTTGCCGACGTGCCCTACTGGACCAGCGACGATGTGCTCGATCTCGATTTCATCCCGAAGAGCGTGATCGTGCTCGGCGGCGGCATCGTCGCCTGCGAGCTCGCGCAATTTCTCAACCGCATCGGCGCGCGCGTCACGCTCGTGCAGCGCAGCGCCAACATCCTCCGCGACCACTCGCCCGCCGCCTCGACCGTCGTGCAGCAGGTCTTTGTCGACGAAGGGATCGAACTCTTCGCCGGCACGCAGCTCCAGCGAATCAGCCACAGCCGCGCCGGCTACGAGGTCGAGTTCGTGCACGACGGCAAGGTCGTGAAGCGCCGCGCCGCACACCTCTTCAACGCTCTCGGCCGCGAGCCGAACATCGCGCCACTCAATCTCGCCGCCGCCGGCGTCACGACCCGCCCCAGCGGCCAAATCGTGACGAACAGGTGGCAGCAGACGAGCGCGCCCCACATCTACGCCGCTGGCGATTGCTCCGGCCCCGTCGAGATCGTCCACATCGCGATCCAGCAGGGCGAACTCGCCGCGCGTCACGCCGCGGGCGTCGCGAAACTGAAGCCCGTCGATTATTCGCTGCTGCTCAACGTCGTCTTCACCGATCCCCAGCTCGCCACCATCGGCCTGCTCGAACGCGAACTCGACGAACGCGGCACGCCGTATCTCACCGCGAGCTACCCGTTCAACGACCACGGCAAATCCATCCTCATGGACGCGAACTACGGCTATGTGAAAGTAATCGCCGAGCCCAAGCGCGGCCGAATCCTCGGCGCCGAGATCGTCGGCAAGGACGCCGGCGAACTCATCCACGCCTTCAGCGGCCCGCTCGCAATGAAAGCCACCGTCTTCGATCTCCTGCGCGCCCCGTGGTATCACCCCACGCTCGCCGAAATCATCACCTATCCGCTCGAGGAAATCGCGGAGAAGATCAGGTAGGGCGGACTTCAGTCCGCCTTCCGATCCAATGGCGGGCTGAAGCCCGCCCTACCCGCGCGCGATTGCCAGCAGGTCCGGCAACTCCACGCGTTTCTCATAAAGCGCTTTGCCCACGATCACGCCATCGAGGTTCGCATGGCGGCGCGACAGCTCCTGGAGTTTCACCACATCCTCGCGCCGACTCACGCCACCGCTCGCAATCACGTTAAATTTTCCGGCGGCGAGCATCGCTTCCTGCGCGGGAAAATTCGGTCCGGTCAACATGCCGTCGGTCCCGATGTCGGTGTAAATGATCGTGCGCACGCCTAGCGCGTCCATTCGCTTCGCGAGGTCGAGCGCGCCGGTGCCGGTCGTATCGACCCAGCCTTTCACCGCGACTTTCCCGTTCTTCGCGTCGATGCCCACGGCGATTTTTTCTCCGAACGCCTGCACGAGTTCGTCCACGAAACTCTCGCTCTCCGCCGCCCGCGTTCCGATCACCACGCGGCTCACGCCGAAGCCCAGCGCGCGCTCCACCGCGGCCCGCGTGCGCAGCCCGCCGCCGAGTTCGACTTTCATCCCGAGCGCCGCGATCGCCTGCACCGCCGCGAGATTCTGCGGCTCGCCCGCAAACGCCCCGTCGAGGTCCACAACATGCACCCACGCACTGCCGGCGGCGCGAAACTGCGCGGCGACCTCCGCCGGATTCTCCGCGTAGATCGTCTCCTGATCGGCGCGGCCCTGCGTCAGCCGCACACAACGGCCGCCCTTGATATCGATGGCGGGATAAATCGTCATTCGCGAAAAACGCTTTGCTCCGCCGCGGGACAGCGCGAGACTAAAACCCATGTCGTCCTACAAAGTCCCCGCGTTTCTCGCCGAACTGCTCCACGCCCGCTCGCCCTCCGGCTACGAGGGCGAGGCCCAGGCGGTGTTTGACCGCCACGTGAAACCCGCCGCCGACAGCTACGCCAACGACGCGCTCGGCAACCGCATCGCCACGCTCAATCCCAAGGGGGACCCCGTGCTCATGCTCGCCGGCCACATGGACGAACTCGGCCTCATCATCACCTACGTCAACAAAGACGGCTTCATCTATTTCGACACCATCGGCGGCCACGACCTCAGCGTCATCTCCGGCCGGCGCGTGATCATCCAGACCGCGAACGGCCCGGTCAAAGGCGTGACCGGCAAACGTGCGATTCACCTCATGGACGAGGATGATCGGAAGAAGGTCCCGAAGAAACACGAGATCTGGATCGACATCGGCGTGCGCTCCAAGGCCGAGGCGATCGACCGCGTGAGCATCGGCGACGTCGCCACCTACGATCATGAGCTGGAGTTGTTCAGCGGCAGCATCGGCACGGCGCGCGCGTTCGACAACAAGGTCGGCGCCTACATCGTCGGCGAGACGCTCATCCGGCTCGCGAGGGAAAAGAAACCCTTCGCGGCGAGAGTCGTCAGCGTCGCAACCTCACAGGAAGAAATCGGCGTCCGCGGCGCGACCACGTCGGCCTACCTCGTGAACCCGCACATCGCCGTCGCGATCGACGTCGGCCATGCGACCGATCATCCCGACTGCGACAACCGGAAATTCGGCGAAACGAAACTCGGCGGCGGCCCGATCTTGTGCCGCGGCGCGAACATCAATCCCAAGATTTTCGAGCGCCTGCTCAAGGCCGCGAAGAAGGCGAAGATTCCCTATCAAATCGAAGCCGACCCGCGCCCCACTGGCACCGACGCCCGCGCGATTCAGATGGGTCGCGGCGGTGTCGCCACCGGCCTCGTCAGCATTCCGCTACGTTACATGCACACGCCGAGCGAAGTAGTAGACCTCGAGGACGTGGAGCGCTGCGTCCAGCTTCTCGTCGAATTCGCGAAGGGTCTCGACAAGGGCGACTACGCGCACTGGTGAACGAAGAGCGGCGGAGTGTAGCTGAGTTCGGAGCCATCTGCCGACAATTTGCTGCCGGTCATTGCTTCTTCTCATGCTTCAGCGCGTAAAAAAACATCAAGACGCCAAGGTAAAGAATGAGAGCCCCTCCTATTTGCACGTGGATGCCCGAAGCGTATGCAAATTTGTAGCCGGCGCGGCCAGTGATCGCGATGCCAGCTCCAGAGATCACGAAGAGGAGTCCGACTAGGATCAGCCCAAAACGGACGGCCCGTTGCTTCAGAACCGCAGACGGTGGTCTAGGCTTCGGACCGTGCTTCGCTCGAAGCCACGCATCTCTATGCGGCTCGCGATGCACGCGGAATTCCTCACGCCGCGTCCTGCTTCGGCTCGGTCTTGGCGGCGGTGCGCATCGAGGGTTTGCGGCGGCCGGCCACCACGGCGGCATCGATCACGACCTCGGTGACGTCTTCGCGCTGCGGCAGCTCATACATCACCTCGAGCATGATGTTTTCCATGATGGATCGGAGCGCGCGCGCGCCGGTTTTAAGTTCAATCGCCTTGGCGGCGATCGCCTTGACGGCGTCCGGCGTGAGCTTGAGGCGCACACCGTCCATCGCGAAGAGCTTGGAATATTGCTTCACCATCGCGTTCTTCGTGCGCAGCAAAATCTTCTCGAGGTCCGCGACGGCGAGCTGATCGAGCACGGAGACGACGGGAAGCCGGCCGATAAACTCGGGGATCATCCCGAAGCGAATCAGATCCTCGGGCGCGAGTTCCTTCATCATCTGCTCGGGTTTGAGCACGGCTTCGTTCTGCGCCGCGATGGCGGAGAAACCGAGGCTGCGCGTGCCCTTCCGCCGCTGGACGATCGCATCGAGACCGACGAAGGCACCGCCGCAAATGAACAGGATGTTCGACGTGTTGATCTGGATGTATTCCTGATTCGGGTGCTTGCGGCCGCCCTGCGGCGGGACGTTGCACGTCGTGCCCTCGAGAATTTTCAACAGCGCCTGCTGCACGCCTTCGCCCGAGACATCGCGGGTGATCGAGACGTTTTCCGTCTTCCGGCCAATCTTGTCGATTTCGTCGATGTAGATGATGCCGCACTCGGCTTTCTTCACGTCGTAGTTCGCCGCCTGCAGGAGGCGGAGGACGACGTTCTCCACGTCCTCGCCGACGTAGCCCGCCTCGGTGAGCGTGGTGGCGTCGGAAATCGTGAAGGGAACATCGAGCACCTTGGCGAGCGTGCGGGCGAGGAGCGTCTTGCCCGAGCCGGTCGGGCCGACGAGCAAAATGTTGCTCTTCTCGACATCGACCTCGCTGAACTCCGGCGACAGCGCGGCGGAGTCCCTCGTCTGGCCGGAGTCGAACATCAGCCGCTTGTAGTGATTATAGACGGCGACCGAGAGGACCTTCTTCGCGTGATCCTGGCCGATGACATAGTCGTCGAGCGTCTTCTTGATATCCGAGGGCTTGATGAGCCGGAACGACGGTTTGGCCTCGGCCGCCGGCGTCTTGATCTCGCGATCGATGATCGTTTTGCAGACGTTGACGCACGAATCGCAAATGTAGACGCCCGGACCCGCGATGATTTTTTTCACTTCCGCCTGCGACTTGCCGCAGAACGAACACAGGGTCATGCGCGCCGATTTTGCCATGCGCCGAGATTGAGCCCAGAAACCCCCGAGTCGAGACGGGATTGGGGCGGAAATTGCTGATCATGCAGAAGAAATGGTGGACGCTAGCAGCCCGTCGGACTTGAAGGCGGCGGGGCGGAGGAAGATTTACGCCGGTGGGAAGCGAGGACGGTTATTTTCGATGAGGGACTTGTGCGCGTGAGAGTGTTTGCAGGTTTTCTGGGTGTGCGGGAGGCGAGGGAA
>JANXSC010000191.1 GCA_025352845.1 Opitutaceae bacterium | reverse complement strand
GGGTCCGCCGGCACCCAGTCTCTCAAATCCGGCGGCAGCAGCAGCGGGGTGTCGCGGTCGATATTCACAAATTTCGGCATACCATTGCATAGCAATAATTAGGCCAGGTATGCGGCTAAGTCCGACAGGCTGCTAGGGGTTCCTCCGCCCGGCACGCCACTCGCCAACCTCTACCTTAAAACGGACTCCGGGATCGTCGACGTGCTCTCCAACGTCCTTGGTGTCGGTGACTACGAACGTCTCCGCAAACAGGCCGTCGAAATTTCGCTTTTTGGCCTAAACTGCCCCATCATCTCGCTCGAAGACCTCATCACCGCCAAGGAAGCCGTCGGGCGCGAAAAAGATCTGCTCGCGGTGAAAGAGCTGCGCGCCATCGCGGCGAAGCGGGCACTGGGCGACACCCATCGCGGCGATTAGGCGTTCTCGTTTCCGCGTCCCTGAATCGCCCGCCACACGGCCTCGCCGGTCGCGGGTGAGGCCAGGGGCACTACACCCCCCGGCGGTCCGAAATTCGCCACGGCGTCGCGCAACGCCTCGCGCACGGAGATCGCGAGCATCAGCGGGGGTTCGCCCACGGCCTTGCTGCCGTGGATGGCGTGGGCGTTGGCGGCGTGAGGGAGGAGCGTGACGTTGAACTCCATCGGCGCATCGCTGATCGCGGGGATTTGGTAGGTGCTCGCGCTGTGCGTGAGCAGCCGGCCCTGGGCGTCCCACTTCAATTCCTCGCTCGTGAGCCAGCCCATGCCCTGCACAAACCCGCCCTCGATTTGCCCACGATCGATGCCGGGATTGAGCGAGTCGCCCACGTCATGCACGATGTCCACGCGCACGACGCGGCTCATGCCGGTGTAGCCATCGACCTCGACCTCGCTCACCGCGACGCCGCCCGCGTAGTAGGCAAACGGCCGGCCCTGCGCCTTGCTCCAGTCCCAGTGGATGCCGGGCGTCGCATAGTAGCCCGTGGCGGAGAGGCTCACGCGTTCGACAAAGCACTGCGCCGCAATTTTCGCGAAAGGCACGCACGCCTGTGGCCGCGACCGGACGAACACCTCCCCGTTCTCAAAACAAATCTCCCCGCTTGTAGCCGGGGTCGCCGACCCCGGTCCGGCCTCACCAAGGCCGGCTACATTCGCCAACAGCTTCGCTGCGACCGCCGACATGCGCTCGCGCAGGGTCACGCACGCGGCGCGCACCGCCGCGCCGTTGAGGTCGGCGCCGGCGGAGGCGGCGGTCGCGGAGGTGTTGGGCACCTTGTCCGTGCTCGTGCGCATCATCCGAATTGCCGCGGCCGGCAGGCCGAGCTCACGCATCGCCACGCCAAGGATTTTTGTGTGCAGCCCCTGCCCCATTTCCGTGCCGCCGTGGTTCACCTGCACGGTGCCGTCCTGGTAAACATGCACGAGCGCGCCGCCCTGGTTGTAGTGCGTGAGCGTGAACGAAATTCCAAACTTCACCGGCGTGATCGCGAGGCCGCGCTTCACGCGCGCGTGTCCGCGGTTCCACTCCGCGATCGCGGTGCGACGGGCGGCAAAATCCGATTGCTTCTGCGTGGCGCGCCACAGCTCTCCGATCCGGTTGTCGCCGATGTCCTCGCCGTAGTGGGTGCGATTCGTTTCGCCAGTGCCGTGATAGAGGTTGCGCTCGCGCACCATCTCCGGCGGCAGCCCGAGCGTGCGCGCCACGCGGTCGATGATCTCCTCGATCACGAGCATGCCCTGCGGGCCACCGAAACCACGGAAAGCGGTGTTCGATGCCACGTTCGTCTTCGCCGCGCGCCCGGTCACCCGCAGCGCGGGCAGGTAGTAGGCGTTATCGACGTGAAACATCGCGCGCTCCAACACCGGCTGCGAAAGATCGAGCGACCAACCGCCGTCGGAAATAAGATCGATGGTCGCACCGTGGATGCGGCCTTCGGCGTCGAAGCCAACCTCGAACCGCGAGTGAAAGGGATGCCGCTTGCCCGTGAGCGTCATGTCGAGATCGCGGTCCCATTGCAGGCGCACGGGCCGGCCGGTCGTGCGCGCCGCGAGCGCGACGAGCGCCGCGGGCGTGTTGCCCTGCGTCTCCTTGCCGCCGAAACCGCCGCCCATCCGCGGCGACTGCACGACCACCTTGTGCCGCGGGAGGTGGAGCACCTCGGCCACGATGGTCTGAATCTCCGAGGGATGCTGCGTCGAGGAGCTGATGAAGATGTCGCCATCGTCGCCGCACTCCGCCCACGCCGCCTGCGTTTCGAGATAAAAATGCTCCTGCCCGCCACATGATAATTCCCCCGCGATCCGGTGTGGTGCGGCAGCGAGCGCCGCCACCGGATCGCCGCGCTGGATCGTGCGGAGCGGGTTGTGGAAACTGTCGCGCGCCACTGCCTCCGCGATCGTGAGGATCGGCGGCAGCGGCGCGTAGTCCACCTGCACGAGCGCGGCGGCAGCGCGGCAAGCCGCGATCGATTCGCCCACGACGAGTGCGACGAGGTGCCCGTGATATTCGACCGTCTCGGCGGCAAGGAGCGTCTCGTCGTGACGCGACACGCCGACGTTGTTGTGGCCGGGCACATCTTCGGCCATCAGCACGGCGGCGATGCCGGGCTGCCGGCGCGCGAGCGACGCATCGCGGCGGAGAATTTTCGCGTGCGCGTGCGGCGCGAGCACGGGCCACACCTCGAGCATCGGGCGCTGCTGCGCGGTGTCGTCCACGTAGTGCGCGCGGCCCGTCACGTGTCCGACGGCGCTCTCGTGGTGCAGCGCCCGCGACGCTTCCGCCACCGGCCACGGCGCACGACCCGCAAAATCGGGCGGCGCATCGACGGCGAGGTTCGTCTCGCCCGACACGAATTTTTCCCAGAGGCTCACGAGCACACCGCGCCGGTAGTCCGCGCTGCCGCGCACGTCGTCGATGGGTTTGAATTCCTCGCGGAGAATCTGCACCACGTCCGCCGCAGCGACCGCGAGCGTGCGTCCCTCCAGCGCTGCCTCCGCCCGCCGCGCCCGGAGCGACAGCGCAGCCACACCGCCATAGGCGATGCGCGCGCGTCGCACCACGCCGGCGCCATCGAGATCGAGGCAGAACGCGGCGGCGACGATGCTGATGTCGAGTTCACGGCGATGGGAAATTTTTTGGAAATCCGCCCGGCGTGTGAGGCCCGCCGCTGCCCAGGCGCGGGGCAGCACGATCTCGCGGATGATTTCGTCGGGCCGTAGCTGCGTCTGCCGGTAGCCGGTGAAGAATTCGTGCAGCGGCAGCGTGCGTTCGCCGAGGGTCGAGGCGAGCACGACGCTCGCGTCGAGCGTCAGCAGCACCGGCGCGCTGTCGCCGATCGGCGAGGCGGTGGCGAGGTTGCCGCCGAGCGTCGCGCGGTTGCGAATCTGCCGCGCCGCAAACACCGCGAGCATCTTCGCGAGCGAGGGAAACTCTGGCGCGAGTTTCTCCTCGATGGCTGTCAGCGTCGCCGCGGCTCCGATCCGCCACTCGGCAGCCGTCGAGGTGATGCGAGTAAGTTCGGGCACACCCTCGGTGGCGATGAGCGCGGGAAATTTTTTGCCCTTCTTGTTCAGCTCGACGCCGATCTCGGTGGCGCCGGCGATGAGCACGGCGTCGGCGTGACGGTGCTTGAGCGCGAAGAGTTCGGCGAGCGTCGTCGGCCGGAAGAAACGTTCGCCCGCCGCAGCGTAGTTGATGTTTTCCAGTCCCGCGAGCGGCTGCGTGAGCCGCGCGGCAAACGCATCGCCGGCCGCGGGCGGCCGCGTCGCGAGCGCTGCCACTGCCGCATCGCGGATCGGGCGGTAGCCGGTGCAGCGGCAGAGGTTGCCGCAAAGCTGATCGTTGATCTGGCAGGGACGCTGCACCTCGGGGCGGTAGTAGGCTTCGAACAGCGAGACCACGAAACCCGGCGTGCAGTAGCCGCATTGCGAGCCGGAGTGCTCCACCATCGCGTGCTGCACCGGGTGCAGCGCAGCGCCGTTCGCGAGTCCCTCGACTGTCACGATCTCGCGCCCGGCAAAGGCGGGCAGGAGCGCGATGCAGCTGTTGATCGCGCGATACGCCGGCTGGCCCGCGGCATCGCGATCCAGCAGCGCGACGGTGCAGGCACCGCAGTCGCCCTCGGCGCAGCCGCACTTCGAGCCGGTGCGGCCCGAGCGCCGCAGCCAGTCGAGGAGCGTGGTCGTGGCCGGCGTGTTTTCGATCCGCACGCGCGCGCCGTTCAGGACCAATTCAAACGCATCGGTCATCGCGGCACTCTGCGATCCGACGGTGGTGTTGCTCATGGCACAGGTTTAGCCGGACGAAAACCTTGGGCAATGCAAACGTGGGCTTCGCCCGCCATCCGCGCCCGCCGCCTGCGGCGTTTCACTGGCCGAGTCTCCAGCCGAGCCAGGTCGCCGCGAGACAGAGGCCGACCGAGAGCACGACATTGACCGACGCGGCGCCCCATTCGCCTTTCTGCATCAGCGCGATCGTCTGCCAGCTAAACGAGGAGAACGTCGTGAACCCGCCGCACACGCCGACGATCCAGAAACTTTGCGCGCGCACGCTCGATTCATCCCCCGCGGAAAAATGCGCAATCAACCAGCCGATGAGCAGTGAGCCGACGCCGTTGACGATGATCGTCGCCCACGGCAGCCGGCCGGCGGGAATCAGCAGGCTCGCCAGCGCGCGCGCCACCGAACCCAGCGCACCGCCGAGCGCGACGAGGAGTAGCGTCGGTGCGTTCACGGCACGGCGTTGCTCCCGGGCGCGGCCTGCTGGCGCTTGCCGAGCTGCGTGCGGAGATACGTGTCCACCGGCGCAGTCTGCCATGCGGTGAGCCACATGCGGGCGAGCATCGTGCCGCCCGTGAGCAACTGGCCCTCGATCAACGCCCGCGCTTCGGCCGTGATCGGCTGTTCGCCATGGCCGAGCTTGGCGTCTTTTTCCAAGCGGTAGAGCGGCTCGACCAACGCGTGCTGCGCGATGAGGTAATCCATCGCGGCGACGAAAAACGGATCGCGGCCGTCAGTGCGCGTCGCCAATGCGATCGGCTCGGCCGTCGGAATGCGCGGCAGAAGATCGGCGGTTTTCACGCGCGCCTTCGCGGTGAAGCCACCGTCGATCCAGGAGTGGAAACCGGGCCAAGTGGAGTAACCGTTGGGATTCGCCCCGACCCAGCCGTTGAAATGCGCCGTGGTGTGCAGCGGTTGCGCGCCGTCGCCGACGTAGTGGCCCATCACGCCCATGATGTAGATCGCGTCGGCCTTGGAGTTGGCGATTTCCTCCGGCGTGCCGCCGACTTCCTGATAAGCTTTCAGATACGCGAAGGCCGAGCGAAGCTTGTGGTAATACTCGGCGATCGCCCACGGCGCGAAGCCCGGCCACTCGCGCGTGTGGTCGGTGTTTTTCGCCGGATCGATCGCGGGGAATTTTCCGGAGTGGGCGATGCGGCCGGCGGCGAAGACCAAAACAAAATCAAGCCGCAGCGAAGGCACCGTGCGCGGATCGAGGCCGGCATCGGTGAGGTATTCCAGATCGCAGTAATGGTCCGTCCAGCTTCCGCCGACCTGGCGCAGCGCGGGGTCGACGTTGCGCCAGCGGTCGGGGACATTCGCGAGGAACGCGATGCGGTCGGCCGCCTCCGGCGCGCGCACGAACGCCGGGAAATCCGCCGGCAGCGCGGCGAGCGCGAGCTGGTTCACGATGCGATGACCCTCGGCGTCCCACGCGCGCAATGCGGGAGTAGCGAGCACGACGGCGAGCGAGGCGGCACGGAAAAAACAAGGGGAGAGGTAACGCATGGGAGGAAAATTTAGGGGGAGGGAGCGCGGGCGACGGTCGCAGGTTTCGGCTGGAGGCTTTCGAGCGTGGCCACGTAGTCGCGCACGCCGGCGGCGAGCGCCTCGGCGATCTTCTGGCGATAGGCGGGTGTGGCGATTTTTTTCGCCTCGGCCGTGCTCGTGAGGAACCCACACTCGACCAGCACGCCCGGGCACTCGAGCCCGCGGAGCACGCCCCAATGCGCGAGCTTGCGGCCGCGATCGTAGGTTTTCAAATCACCGATGAAGTGGCGGTGAATCGATTGCGCGAGCACGGCGTTCCAGTGGTCGAAACGATTGACCGGCATGTCGGCGATTTCCAGATCGGGATCGTCCTTCCTGCCCAGCCAGCCGGTCGAATGCTGGGTCCTGGGCGCGAAGGTGTAGACCTCGACGCCGGAGGTCTTGGTGTCATTGGCCACGGCGTTGAAGTGAATGCTCACAAAAAGATCGGCGCGGCTCGCATTCGCCTTCGCACTCCGCTCCGCGAGATCGAGGAAAACATCGGCATCGCGCGTGAGGGCAACCCGCAGGCCGGACGCGGCGAGGATTTTTTGCGCGCGCCGCACGACATCGAGGGCGAAGGTCTTTTCGTTGGCGCTCGTGCCGTTGTCCTTTCCGCCGTGGCCGGGATCGAGGACGATGATTTTCGGCGCGGGGAGCAGCGGCACACCGAAACCGGGGCGGAGCTGCGGCGCGAGGCAGCGCTCAAAGTCGATCCGGCTGACGAAGAGCCGCCCGCCGGAGGCGAGGATCATGTCGCCGAGGAAAACGCGGAGGCCGTTGATCGAAACGTCGCGGGTGTCGGCTTCCAACTCGGCGCGGGCGGTGGGGCCGACGAGGGAAATTTTCCGGCCGCGCTGCAGCCAGGTCAGTTTCAACCCGAGACGCGCCCCGGCGTCGGACAGTGCGACATATTCGACGCTCCCAAATTTCCGCGTGGCAAGCGCGGGGCCCGGCGTCGGCGTCGGAGCGGCGACGCCCGGGCGGGTCGGAGCCGCGCGCGGAGCAGTCTCCGCCGCGCCGCAACCAAGCGGAGCGTGCGACAAGAGTACGAAGGCGAGAAACCGGGAGGCCGCCGAAGCCATGGCGGCGCGCAGCCTACAAAGCGGCCGGCGGCGAATTCGAGCCTGAACTCGGCTCACTTTCTTCCTCGTGGTCGTCGTTAGCCACGTGCTCGGCCCGGTTCTCGTCGGGCTCGTGAAACTTGGGCTTGCGCTTGTTCACCGGCAGCGGCGTGAGCATCACGTGGATGTTGCGCCCGATCAACTTTGGGTCGGCATCCGGGTGGCCCATGCCGGCCAGATCGGCAACCGCGCGTTTCATCAGGTCGAAGCCCAGTTCGGTGTGCGCCATCTCCCGCCCGCGGAATTTGAGGCGCATCTTCACCTTGTTGCCGTGGTCGAGGAATTCCTCCGCATGGCGGAGCTTCGTCTCGAAGTCGTGCTGCGCGATGCGCGCCGTGAACTCGATTTCCTTGATCTTGCTCGCGACGGATTTCACGTGCGACTGCTTCTTCTGCTCCTCATAAACGTATTTGCCGAAGTCGAGGATGCGGCAGACGGGAGGCGTGGCGTTGGGCGCGACCTCGACAAGGTCGAGGCCGTTTTCGAGCGCGAGGTTCACGGCCTTGGCCGTGTCAAGAATCCCGAGCTGCTTGCCCTCGGGAGAGATGACCCGCACCTGCGGAACCTTGATGCGGTGGTTGCGGCGGATGGCCGCAAACGGGTCGACGTTGCGACGTTGATATGAACCGGGGCGGCCGCCGCCGGCGGAAGGAAACGAATTGGCCATCAATAAGGATTGGTGTCTGGTCGCGACGCTTCTCGCCGGGACGGCGAATGGGAGCAAGGGTTATTTGGCCGGGGCGACTGACGCAGGCGTAGCGCGGTCAGCCTGACCGCGTTTTCAGACCCAGCACGGGCAGGCTGCCCGCGCTACGTCGCGGCCGGGCGGCGCAGGCAGAAAGATATCCACAACCGGCGCGCCGACTCCTCACACACTAAAGCTCTCGCCGCACGAGCAGCTGGCCTTGGCGTTGGGGTTGGAAAACTTGAAACCGCCAGCCACGAGCGCATTGGAATAATCCAAGTGCGTGCCCTTCAGGTAGAGCGCGCTCTTGCTATCGACCACGACCGGCACGCCGGCGGAGCGCACGAGGATATCGCCGCGCCGAGGCGCGGGGACGAACTTCATCTTGTAACTGAGCCCGTTGCACCCGCCGCCACTGATCGCGACGCGGAGAAAGCCGCCCTGCTGCTCGCGCGCGATGAGCGCCGCGACCTTGGTGCCGGCGGCCGTGGTGAGGAGGACGAGGTTTTCGTTTCCCTCGCGCACGCCTTCGGGCAAGCCCGTCGCGCCCTGACCCACCGCAGGCGGAGGCAACGCGACCGCCGATTGCGGCGATAGCGGGAGCGCGGCGGTGGAATTCATCGCGCCAACCAAACTCACGATCCGGCGCGGCGCAATGTTTTCGACCGGCGCGCCTTCTCCGGAACAGGCGCGGACGAGCTGCGCCCGAAACCCAACGCGAGGGCAAGAAACTGAGATGCGCCCAATCCGCGCCTGCGCTGCGCCCTTGCTTTGGGTGGAGTTTTACCGCTTAACAACACCGTGAGCCCCACTCCCCGCCTCCTCCTCTCCTGTATCATCCTCCTCGCTGCTTCGTTCGCGCGCGCACACGAAGTCCCGGCCGAAATGACGGCCGCCGCCAACAGTTTCCTCGGCGCACTCAACGCCGACCAAAAGAAACAAGCCACCTACCCGCTCACCGATGCCGAGCGCGAGAACTGGAATTTCGTCCCGATCGCGCGGCAGGGTTTGCCGCTGAAAAAAATGACGCCCGAGCAGGGCGCCCTCGGTATCGCGCTCCTCCGCACCGGGCTCAGCCATACCGGTCTCGCGAAGGCGCAGGCCATCATGCAGCTCGAGTTGTTTCTCAAGGAGGCGGAGAAAGGCAACGCCAAGCAGGTCCGCGACCCGGTCAACTACTTCGTGACGATCTTTGGCGAGCCCGCTGCGGACCAATCGTGGGGCTGGCGCTTTGAGGGACACCACATGTCGTTCAACTTCACGATCGTCGACGGCAAGCAAGTGTTTTTCGCCCCCGGCTTCATGGGCACCAACCCCGCCGAAGTCCGCTCCGGCCCGCGCAAGGGCGAACGCGTGCTCGGCGGCGACGAGGATATGGGCATCGCCTTCGTCAACTCCCTCGACGCCACCCAACGCAAAACCGCGATCATCGCGGAAAAGGCGTTCACCGAAATCGTGACGAAGAACGACAAGCGGGTTTCCCCGCTCTCACCCGCCGGCATCGCGTCCCCGCAGCTCACGCCCGCTCAACGCGAGAAACTCGTCGCACTCGTGAAGCACCACCTCGCCCGCTGGCGCCCGGAGCTCGCCGCCGAGAATTTCGCCGCGATCACCGCCGCCGGCCTCGACCAACTCACGTTCGCATGGGCGGGCGGCCTTGATCGCAGCCAGCAGACTTACTACCGCATCCAGGGCCCGACCTTCCTCATCGAGTTCGACAATTCGCAGGGCAACGGCAACCACGTGCACAGCACCTTCCGCGATTTTAAGGGTGATTTCGGCCACGACCTCCTGGCCGAACACTACGCCAAGGAACACGCGAAAAAGTAGCCGGAGGAGGGGCGCTTTCCCAAGCGCCCTTTTCGGCGGTTGGGAAACCGCCGCTCCGTTGTCGACTGCGGCTCGCCTGTCCGTCAGGCAAAAATCGCCGAAAAAAAGTCTGGACGGCGGAAAATTGATCCACACGTTCTCCGTCGCATCAGGAACGAGCCGGCCCTCAAAAAGCCAGCTCCGCCAACCGGGCCGGGAGCGGCCACGGTGGATCGGGGGAAACCCCGGATGTGCGCTTCCCTTCCAGGGTGGCGAACCACGAACGCTCCCGAAGACGAAACCGATCTGATGCCCAGATCGGTTTTTTGTTTTCAAAACCTGCTGCGCGATAACTCCCACAAAGAAAAATCACGCATCATGAACGCCCTCGCCGCCCTCCCCGGAATCCGCGTCCGCGCGGAAAACGCCAACCACCACCTGTGGAACAACCACGGGACTTGGTTCCTGCACTATACCGTCCACCCGACACCTTTCACCAAGGAGCGCATCCGCCGCTCGCTCGGCACCAAGGATGTCATCGTCGCCCGCGAACGCCGCGACACCTTCTTCAACACCCTCGCCTTGGAAGCGTCCAAGCCGGCCGCCAGTGTGCTGCGCAAAGCCTTCGCGGCCTGAGTAGGGCGGGGTCCTCCGACCCGCTCTTTTCCACGCTACGTGTCAAAACGGAAGACGGGTCAAAGGACCCGCCCTACTGTCAAACCAGCGTCGTCACATTCCTGGACAGTCCCCAATAGGTTGGGGCTCGCCTCACGCCACCACGCGGCACGGCAGCAGCGCCGCGTCCTGCATGCCGTGGATGATTTTTTTGTCCGGCGGACAAAATGTCGCGAGCGCGCCGGAGAGCTGCGGTTTCCCCCCGACGAGAAAGTAATATGGGCACAACCGCAGCCGGCCCGCCTTCCCCACGGCGGCGACCGGCTGGCCCGCCGCGCCCGATGTTTCGAAAACGGGATGCTCCAGCCGGCGCGGCTTTTTGTAGGCTTGCAGCACATGCAGGTTCGTCGGCGCGAGTTCGATCGCGTGCTCTACGCCGTGCTGCCACTCCTCGCGTGAACAATCGCTGCCGAGCACCACGCTGCGCGCGCCCCACGCCGTCTCGTGATAGCCGCTGATCTTGATGATGAGGTCGCGCTCTTTCTGTGACGCCCCCGCGAGATCGCGCCAGTCAGTAAGCGCACGGCCACCGACACGAGGGCCATCAAGCACCGCGCCTGGAGGCAACGGCGCAGGATCGATGATCCACGAAGGCGGAATCAGCGTGCGCAGGAGTTTTAGCGCGCGACCGCTCAGCGTCTCCGCCCAAAAATCCTGCAGCAGGTGGTGGTGGAAAAGCGCGAGCGCGAGTTTCTCCTCCTGAAACGCCCGCAGCGGCGGCGCGATCGCGATCTCGCCGGCGGACCACGCCTCGAAGATGAATTTCTGCGTGCGGATGTTCTCGAGGTCGAAAAGCTCGAAGAACCGGTAGAGCACGTCGATTTTTTCCGGGTTGCCCTCGATGTCCACGAACAGCGAGTTCTCCAGCGGAAACAAATCCTCGGGCTGCACGCAGAAGACGCGCTTGCCCAGCAACTGGAGCTGGTGCGCGAGCCACTGCATCTCGGGCCGGTAGGTCGCCGCCTCG
>JANXSC010000157.1 GCA_025352845.1 Opitutaceae bacterium | reverse complement strand
CCGAGTTTCTCACCAGCTACGACCTCGATGCCGCTACCTACGGTGCCTACGATGTCGCTACGCAGTTCAACGTCGCGAGCCCCGTGCGCTCCGAGGGCTTCGACGTAAGCTACAAGCAGGCGCTCACGTTTCTCCCGGCGTGGGCGCGCGGCGTGCAGGTCTTCGCCAACGGCGCGGTGCAGCGCTTCACCGGCGAGGAGTCGGATAATTTCGCGAACTTTATTCCCAAGACCGCCTCGTGGGGCGTGAGCCTGAGTCGCGAAAACTACAGCCTCAAAGTGAACTGGAACTACAAGGGCCGCCATCGCCGCGCCGCGGTCGGCGGTCAGAGCATCGAACCCGGCACCTACGCGTGGGGCTCGAAGCGGCTCTTCGTCGACATCATCGGTGAACGCAAACTCACGCCGCACCTCGCGCTCTTCGGCAACATTCGCAACCTCGGCGACACGCCCGAGGATTTCTCGCGCGAGGGCCCGAGCACGCCCGACGTCGCCAAATTCCGCCAGCGCGACCGCTACGGCGCGCTGTGGATCCTCGGGGTGAAGGGGACGTTCTGATGCCGAGCAATTCCATGGTTTGTCATTCTGAGCGCAGCGAAGAATCCACTGGGATTCACGGCGCGACAGGCGCATTCGAGTGTCCCGCTGGATTCTTCGCTGCGCTCAGAATGACAAATCTGTTTTCCACGGCACTGCTGCTGTCGGCCACGCCGTTTTTCGCCGCCGCCCCACTCCCCTCCCTCGACGAAGCGCTCGCCTCGAAACTCGACCTCTGGGGCGAGGCCGCGATGGCGCAGCCTAACGGCGCGAGCTACGAATTCTTCGCGCCGCTCCTGCCGCCGCCCCGCTACGTCAACGCCGACTTCCGCCACTACCCGATCGTTCTCAGCGCGCCAAAAACCACAGTGAAAGCGCGGCTCATCTCGAATGGCAGCGGCGTCAACCTCCGCGGCGGCGCGCGCAGCTGGCACGATGTCGGCGTGCCGTTCACGTTTCGCGTCGGACCCGACGAGTATGTTTTCGGCACGATTCCCGCGCGCACGAGTGAACCGACCCTTGCGGACGGTTTTCTTCCCATCGTGGAGATTCGTTACCAGCACACCTCGCCGGTCCAATCTGAGGGTGCGGTGCCGCTCACGCACCTGCCCGCCGCGCGCACGCCAGAAGTTTACCGGCTCGAAGCCTTCGCGAGCACGGATGCGGCGCACGCGGAAAGCGGCGTGGTCTTCACACAGTTCTCCCTCGCACAGGGAATCGCCGGAACGATCACGGTGACCCTCGACGACCGCACGCCGATCACGTTTGCCGACAAAAAAGTCCTGAACGCCGCGGGCGAGATCCTCGCGGTCTTCGAGGGCGACTGGAAATGGGAGCGCGGGCGGGCGACGGCGAAATTGACCGCCCAAAATTCCGCGGCGCTCGCGATCGCCACCAAGCCTCTGGCGAAGAATCTGGTGGCGAAGTTCGACTACACCGCGCAACGCGCTGCGTGTGCCGCGGAATGGCGCGCGATCCTCGCGGGCGGCATGAGTGTGCAGGTGCCCGAACCCGTCGTAAACGACGCGTGGCGTCACCTCGTCGTGCAGAATTTCGCGCTCATTCACGGCGCGCGCATGCACTACAGCGCCGGCAACCAATACGACCAGCTCTACGAAGCCGAGGGCAGCGACGCCGCGCTCGCGCTCATGCAGTGGGGCCAAGCCGCCGAAACGCGACGCCTCCTTGAGCCGTTGCTCGACTTCACGCGCAAGGGCCTCGAGCACCACCAGGCCGGTTTCAAGATCGGCGACGTCGTCCGCTACTACTGGCAGACGCGCGATGCCGAGGCCGTGCGCGCGCTGCGCCCGCGCTGGGAAAAGGAGGCGCGCCTCCTCGTCGAGACGCGCACTGGCCCGCACGGCCTCTATCCGCCCGGCCGCTACGCCGGCGACATCAGCACGCCAGCGCAGGCCATCGGCGCCAACGCCCACGGCTGGCGCGCCCTCCGCGATCTCGGCGCGATGCTGCGCGAACTCGGCGAGACGGCCGAGGCCGAGCGCTACCTGGCCGTCGCCCGCGAGTTTCGCGCCACCGTGCTCGCCGCGATCGAAAAAAGCACACGCCGCGAAACTTCGCCGCCCTTCATCCCCAGCGCGCTCCTCAGCGACGAGCCCGTCCACGACCCCATCATGCACAGCCGAATCGGCAGCTACTGGAACATCATCATCGGCTACACGATTGGCAGCGGCATTTTTCCGCCCGGCAGCGAGCAGGAAAACTGGCTGCCGAGCTACCAAGAGCAGCACGGCGGACTCTTCCTCGGCATGATGCGCTCCGGTGGCGACACGTTTAATTTCTGGACCAGCGAACACCGCGTGAACCCGCTCTACGGCACGCGCTACGCCCTCGACACGCTGCGTCGCGACGCCCCCGACCGCGCGCTCGTGAGCCTCTACGGCATGCTCGCGCAGGGTTTCACCCGCAACACGTTCATCGCCGCCGAAGGCTGCAACCTCGAGCCTGTCGACGCCGGCGGCCGCATGTTCTACTGCCCGCCCAACAGCGCCGCCAACGCGCACTTCCTCTCGATGCTCCGCAACCTCCTCGTGCAAGACTGCGACCTCGACGACGACGGCCAGCCCGAGACCCTCCGCCTCCTCTTCGCCACGCCGAAGCGCTGGCTCGAAGATGGGAAAGTCATCGCCATCGACCGCGCCCCGACGGCGTTCGGCGAAGTCTCGCTCCGCGTGGAATCAAAACTCGCCACCGGCGAAATCCTCGCCGAGGTCACGCTGCCCGAGCGCAATCCCGCGAAACATATTCTCCTCCGCCTCCGCGTGCCCGACGGCTGGCGCGCGCGTTCCGTTCAAACTGGCGCCCGCGACATCGCCGTCGACGAGCGCGGCACCGCTGATCTTTCCGGCCTGAGCGGGCGCGTGAATCTCCGCTTCCGCGTCTCTCGCGAATGAGCTTCGGTCGGCGATTATTTCGCGGCTGACTTCGTTGCCTCAAACACGACCACGCCCTTTGTGTCGTGCAGCCGCAAAGCGAGCTTCGCACCCGTGCCCGCCGGGGTCACTTCTCCCGAGAGAAAGCCGCCGAACTTCGTGCGGAGAAAGCGATGTTCCGGCCGCATCGTCGTTTCGTTCCAGCCACCCGCATGCGCGTCGCTCGCCGCGCCGACGCTCCACTCTTCGAGTTTCGTGACGGGATCGACGGAGACATACTGCCAGTGGCGATCGCCGGTGATCACGGTGAGGTTGGCGTGGCGGCCGAGCATCGCGCGGATCTTGGCGCCTTCCTCGGCGAAACCGGGATTGGAATAGTTGTCGTCCTTCTGCGGACGATCAGGGCCGACGATGGGCGTCGAGGTGATCAATACGCGGAAGGTCGCGTCGGACCCGGCGAACGTGCGATCGAGCCACGCGATTTGCGGCGCGCCCCAGATCGTCGCGGCTTGTTTTCCATCCTTGCTGCGCTGCGTGCGGAAGTCGCGACCCTCGACCATCCAAACCTGGAGATGTTTGCCCCAGCGAATTGTGCGGTATTGCGACGACGGCAGCGCCGTCTGTTCGGCAAAAATCCGCAGGCCATCTTCGAAGGTGAAGTCACCCGTGCGCGAGCCGGGCTCGCAGTCATTTGTAAGCACGTCGTGGTCGTCCTTCATGAAGTAGCTGCCGACCTGGCGGTGAAAATCGCGCAGCGTGAGAAAGCCATACATCCGCGCCCAGTGGTAGCGCGCGAGGTCTTGGTTGAGCGCGTGCACCGGACCATGGTCATAGTAAACCGCATCGCCGGTGTTCACAAAAAAATCGGGCCGCAGCTTTTGCATCGCCGGATAAATCGCCAGCCCGTCGGGGCGATCCCGGTCCTCGTATTGCTGGCACGACATGACACAAAACGAAACGCCGGCGCGCGCGCCCGCCAACGGCGCGGTCACAAATCCACCCGTCGTCGTGCTCGTCGGCGCGGCGTTGGCGCGCGGGCGCGCATCGACGGCGACTTCGTGCCGCGTCTGCGGTTTCAACCCCGTGAGCGCGAAGACCGCCGTGCTGTCCCGCTGCGGGTCGACGTCGCGCCACTCCGTCGTGCTCCAAACTTCGGCCCCCGCCGCACGGTAGCGCGCGCGCGTTTGCCCCGCGGCACCGATTGCCGCGCCCCGAATCGAACCGAGGTCCACCCCCGGCGGAAACGTAATCTCAGGCCGGCCGTTCGCATAGTTGGCATTGTCCCTCAGCGCGATCTCCTTCCCGGTCGTGCGATCGAAAATCTTCGTGATCGGCAGCGGACCATCGTCGGCGATCCGCTCGCCGTCGCGCGTGATGCGGGTCCACACGTTGACACTCGTGGCGGTGGGTTCGGTGATTTTTATGCCGGTCGCTTGGTGGGCGGCGAAGCCCGACAGTGCAGACGCCAGCCCTACGGCAAAAGCGCCAACCAGCCTGCACCACCGATCACCCATCACGGGGAATTTTGAAGGCAACATAGCGCCGCCAACGAAAACCCTCGTCGCGCGGCAGGCGAGTCACAATCGCCAAGTGTGTATTTTAAAAATATCGCTCGCGTGGATTCTGGTTTGTGTAGGTTAGCTCGCTTGCGAGCGCGGTTTGGGCGCGCGCAAGCGCGCTGGCCTACTCGAAATGAACTTTCGAAACACGCTCCGTCTAGTCCAGCGGCGCTTTCTCGAAATCCGAATCCAACACCCAGTTCGCGCGGATTTTTTCGCCCTTCATGTAGCGCTCGTAGAAATTCACATTCGCGGGATTCGCGTGGAGATAGCGGTCGAAGACTTCGCCCTGACCGAACATCCGCGGGTCACCCTGCGCTTTCAGCTCGGCATACAGCGCGGCTTTGAGCGCGGCGCGGTCCTTTTCCGTCACCGGTTGCGTCGCGAGATTTTTCACGCAGTCCGGATCGGTCTTGAGATCGTAGTGCTCGACGCCCGGACGGCGGCCGAAGCAAAGCGTCCAAAACGGATCCGTGCCGGCGGCGCGGCGCGCGTCGAGGATGAGCGACTTAGTCGGGCCGGCATCGACGTTGAGATAACCCGTCTCGGGGTTGCACGCGGGCCAGCGCGTGGGCTCGAAGTTTTCCAGATAGAGAGCGCCGTTTTTCACGATGCCGCGGATCGGATAGCCGACATCGCCGGGGCGGCCGATGTCGTGGCGCTCCATCCCGATGAGCACATGATCGCGCGCGGGGTTGATCTGGCCGGAGCGGTTAACGCGAAAAATATCCATGAGACTGCGGCCCGCCGCTTCGGCCATGCCCATCTTCGCCCACGCAAGACCGGCGACCTCGGCAAACGTCGGCGCGAGATCGATGAAGCTGATGTAGTCGTCCACCACGCGGCCGCGGCCCGCGATGCCGCCGGCCCACATCGCGGCCAGCGGCACGTGATTGGAATATTCGTAGGCGCTGCCCTTGCCGCGCGGAAACGGCATGCCGTGATCCGAGGTCACGATCACGAGCGTGTTCTCGAGCAGGCCGCGCTTCTCCAGCGCCGCGAGCATCCGGCCGAGGTGCCGGTCGAAGTGCTCCACCTCGAAGGCGTAGTCGAGCATGTCGTTTCGCACGGTCTCGTTGTCCGGCCAAAACGCCGGCACGCGATCGATCTCGTCGAGTTTGTGGCCGCCCTTCTTCACGCCCGAGCCAAACTCGTAGCCGCGGTGCGGCTCGATCGCGCCATACCAAAAAGCCCACGGTTTTCCTGGCGTGGCGGCGGCGAGGAAGTCGTCAAAATTCGCCGCGTAGTCGGAGTCACTGATGCCCGTGGCGGGTGGAGTGGCGCGGCGCGCATTGAAAGCCTTGCCCGTCATCGCGCGCGGCTTCCCGCTCGCGTCATTCGCGACGCCGGGAGCCCAGCCCTTGGTCGTGTGCCCGACGAACCAGCCGTTCTCCGCGAGCGCCTCGCCCCACCCTTTGAACTCGGCCGGGAAATACGGGATGTGGTTCGCCGCCTCCTTGAGCTGCCAGGAATTACGCCCCGTGAGAATGCACGCCCGCGACGGCGCGCACTTCGCGTTGGGCGTGTAGGCGTTCTTAAAAAGAATCCCATCACGCGCCACGCGATCGAAGTGCGGTGTGCGCACCCACTTCGTGCCGTAAGCGCCCGCATGCGCTCCCCAATCGTCGGCGATGGCGAAGAGGATGTTCGGCGGCAGCGCGCTGGCGGCGCGTGTGAGCGTCGAGCATGCGACGCAAGCTGCGGCGATCAAAATCTTAACCGAGGAAGCGATGCGGGGGAAATTCATATGCGGAATTATTCGAGGCGTTGAGCAATCGACGCGTCGTGACTGTAGAAGCGTCCCTCGACTGGCAATCATGCATTGGCGCCAGACCAAAGCTGAACCGTGAAGCAGGTGTTTTTTTGCGAAGGATTCCCCCCCCGGCCGCGTATTTAGCTGTAGCCACCACCCACGATGAAAACACCACTCGTTCCTATTGCCGCATTCGCCCTCCTCGCTCTCCTCTCCGCGCCCGCCGTCGCCCAAGTCGCGCCTGCGGACAAAACCAAGGCGCCCGAGGTTAAATCCGCTTCCGCCAGATTCGAACTGAGCGTCAGTCGCACCGCCCCCTGAACTCATCCAAGCCGTCAAAAGGCTCGAGTCGGCGAAACAGCGTCTCCGTATGGGGAATATCTCTCCGGAGGAAGTCTCGGAACTTTCCTCTCAAGTCGAGGCCCTCGATCGTCGCGCCCCGCTTTTATTCTCCATCTATTCTCCCGGCGGGCCGTTGAGTGCGTTCATCCAAGCCGCTTCTGAGATTAGCCGTTATACCAGCACGCTGTCATTTACCCTGATCAACGCTGGGGAGCCCGGCGACGTTGAAACGCAGCTACCACCATTTACCCTCAGCAACGCCAACTGGGCGACAATCATCGGCGTCCTCGAAAGTTTTTTGGCTACTCGCGGGCTCAGTCTCAAATTCGTTGGGGGCGACAACCCCAATCCCGCCGAAGCCCGCTCCGTCGTCTGCGTCCTCCGCCGCCTTGAGCCTTCCGCCGACGCGAAGCGCGCCGGCCGCGCCGAACTCGAATCGTTTCAGATCGGCCACAATATCTTCAAAGACCAGACCGTCGAGGTGATCGTGGACGCCATCCGTTCAGCTTGGGAGCTGGACCCCACCAACGACCCCGCCGCGCTCCGCATCAAGTTTCACCCTGCCACCAAGCTCCTCCTCGTCTCCGGCCCGGCTCCCGCCGCCCATATTGCTCGTCAGGTCGTCAACGGCCTGCAGCAAAAACCTGCTCCCATCCTCTGAACGATCTGTCATGGTCACGGCCACATGCACGTCACCGCGAGTCCGTTGAACGCCGCCGGCTACCCCGACCGCATGGAGTCCACCTCCGCGCCCTCGCCGCTGCGTGACCTCACGAGCGGCCTCGCGCGCGGCGACGACATCGCCTGGACCGAGTTCCACCGCGACTACGGTCCCGGAATTTTCCGCCAGCTCCTCGCCGCCACCCGCGGCGATCACGATCTCGCCAGTGAGGCATTACAACAAACCTACCTCCGCATCGCGCGCCACGCCCGTCCCTGCGACTCGGCGCCGATGTTTGCCGCGTGGCTGCGCACTGTCGCCCGCTCCGCGCTGCACGACTGCTGGCGACGGCAGCGGACGTTTTGGCAACTCCTCCGCAATCCGCTGGCCGCGCCTGAAGACGCGACGAACGAGCAGGAGGATGACACGCTGGCTGAAGCACTCGAATCTGCGCTTGCCCAACTCGACGCAGCGGACCGCACCTTGCTCGAACAAAAATATTTCTCCGGTCGCGACGTGCGCACGCTCGCCGCGCAACTCGAGGTCACGCCCAAGGCCGTCGAATCGCGCCTCACGCGCGCCCGCACCGAACTCCGCCGCCTGCTCGTCGCCGCCCTGAAACGCCATGAATGACAAAAACGATCCCCGCGCGCGGCTGGTGGCCGAAACATTTCACGACGACTGGAGCGGTGGCCCCGCCAGCGAGTTTGCACTGCACGCCGCCGCGCATGCCCGCACCCGACGCACGCTGCGCCGTGCGCTCGCGACGGGAGGCGCATTGGTGGCGGTTGCGGCAGTCGTATTTTTTACGACCAGCCGCCGGACTGCTGCGCCGCCGGCGGTTTCATCAGTCGCGGTTGTCGCGAAATCAGCGCCCGCCTACGAAATTATTTCCGACGATGAATTGGTCGCGCTCCTGCGCGGTCGACCGTTGTTAATTTTGCCTCAAGAGCGCGCCGACCGGCGCTTCGTTATCCTCGCGCAATCGACTCGTTGAAAAAACTATTCCTTGCTCTTCACCGACGCGCTGCGTAACCGCTCGCGCCTACATGAAGTCACTCGTCATCGCCGAGAAACCATCTGTTGCGGCCGACCTCGCGCGCGCGCTCGGTAAAGTTCCCAAGACTGGCGACCACTACGAAAACGCCGAATACGTCATCTCGTATGCCCTCGGCCACCTCGTGGAACTCGAAATGCCGGAGGACATCGACAAGAAGAAATACGGCTTCTGGCGGCTGGAGACGCTCCCGATTGTGCCCGAGAAATTCGGGCTCAAGCCCATCGAAGATTCCAAGGAGCGCTTCAACGCCCTGAAAAAACTCCTCGCCCGCAAGGACGTCGATCAAGTCATCAATGCCTGCGACGCCGGGCGCGAGGGCGAGCTGATTTTCGCCTACCTCTACCAGCTCACGAAGAGCAAACTGGCGGTGAAACGCGCGTGGATGCAGACGATGACTACCGGCGGTATTCAGGAGGCGTTCAAGAATCTGCGCGAGGGCGCGAAGATGCGTGGACTTGAGGACGCCGCGCGCTGCCGCAGCGAAAGCGACTGGCTTATCGGCATCAACGGCACGCGCGCGCTCACCAAGCGGATGTTCGGTTCGCGCGCCGGTAACGTCGCCTCGGTCGGCCGCGTGCAAACCCCCACCCTCGCCATCCTCTACGCCCGCGAACTGGAGATCCGGAATTTCAAGCCGCGCGATTTCTGGCGCGTGACCGCGACCTTCGAGGTCGCGAAGGGCAGCTACGAGGGCGTCTATCAGCGCGCCAATTTCAAGAAGGCCGAGGGCGACGAGCACGATCGCATCGACCGCATTTGGGAGAAGGCGATGGCCGAGGCCGTGCTCGCCGCGTGTCAGGGCCAGCCGCTGGCCAGAGTCACCGAGGAGAAGAAGGGCAGCACGCAGGCCGCGCCCCGCCTCTACGATCTCACGACGCTCCAGCGCGAGGCGAACAACCGCTTCGGTCTGCCCGCCCGGCGCACGCTCCAGATCGCGCAGGCGCTCTACGAGCGCCACAAGATGATCACCTACCCCCGCACCGATTCGCGCGCGTTGCCGGAGGACTACGTGCCGACCGTCCGCGAAACGATGCAGAATCTCGGCGGCGATCTCGGGAAACATGCGGCGAAAGCCCTCGGCGAGGGCTGGGTGCGGCCCAACAAACGCATCTTTAACAATGAGCAAATCTCCGATCACTTCGCGATCATCCCGACCGCGTCCGAGGCCAAGAACCTCGATGAGATGGAGGCGAAACTCTACGACATGATCGCGCGGCGTTTCGTCGCGGCGTTTTACCCGGCGGCGGAATTTGATGTCACCACGCGCACGAGCACCGTCGCGCCCGGCCACGATTTCAAAACCGAGGGCAAAGTGCTCACGTTCCCCGGCTGGCTTGCCGTTTACGGCAAGAACACCGTCGACGACGACTCGGCCGATTCCAAGGCGCTGCCCGCGCTCAGCGCCGATGACGGTTCGCCCGCCAAGGCGAAGATCGTCGATCCGAAACTGCACGCCGAGGCCACACGCCCGCCGCCGCGCTACACGGAAGCCACGTTGCTCTCCGCGATGGAAGGTGCCGGCAAGCTCATCGACGACGAGGAGTTCGCGGAGGCGATGAAGGAGCGCGGACTCGGCACGCCCGCCACGCGCGCCGACACGATCGACGGCCTGATCAACCAAAAGTATGTCGATCGCCCGCAACGCGAACTCATCCCGACCGCCAAGGCCGAGCAGCTGATTCAGTTTCTCGGCGCCGTGAAAGCCGATGCGCTGACGCAGCCCGCGATGACCGGCGAGTGGGAATTCAAGCTCCGCCAGATGGAGCACAACAAATTCTCCCGCGCGCAGTTCATGGAGGAAGTGATCGAGCAGACGAAGGGCATCATCGAACGCGTGAAAGGCTTTGAGGAAGACGACTCGGTCGCGCGCGTCACCGACATCCCCTCGCCCACGGACGGCAAACCGCTGCGTGAGACGCTGCGCGGTTACAAATCACAGGACGGCGAGTTCATGATCTACAAGGTCATTGGCGGCCGCCGCATGGAAGAAATCGAGGTGCGCACGCTCGTAACCGCCGGCCAGATCGGGCCGCTCGACGGATTTATTTCGGCGAAGACCCGCGCGCGGTTCTCGGCGTTGCTCAAGCTCGTCAAGGACGAGGAAAAGGGGAAGTGGGTCGCACAGTATGATTTCGGCGACAAGGTCGATCTCGGGACCGTCGAGCCCTACTGGACCGATGCCGCGACGGGCGCGGGCCTCTGCGAGGTCGGTTCGAGCCACATCTTGCGCGAGCGCGACGGCGAAGGCTGGAAACAAACTTTCCGCATTGGCCGCCTCATGTGCCAGAAACCGATTACGCGCGAGATGGCGATCGCGCTCGTTTCCGAGGGCAAGACCGGCGTGATCGAGGGCTTCATTTCCAAGAAGGGCCGGCCGTTCAACGCCATCCTCAAGCGCGAGGGCCCGAAGTTCTCGTGGGAATTTCCTCCGCGCGCCCCGAAGCTCGACAAGGACGGTAAACCGATCGCGCGCAAGGCCAAGGCCCCACCCGATCTGTCGAAGGCGGTCGTCATCGGCACGAGCAAGCAGCACAAGGGCGCGGAGGTTGTCGAAACGCCCGAGGCTTACTACGTCCGCAAACCGGATCAGGACAACCGGATCGTGATGACGCTGAAGCGCCAGCTCTGCGGCCTCGATCTGCCGCAGGAGGAAATCCTGCGGATGTTCGAAGAGGGGCGCACCAATCTTATCCAAGGCTTCATGTCGAAGCGCGGGATGCCCTTCGGCGCCTACCTCGTGCTCTCAAAGACCGGCACGAAGGCGGAGTTCGAGTTTCCGCCGCGGTAACTTCACCGGCTCCGGCTCGTCAGCCGTCACGTGAACTCCGCGAAGAACTGGCTCATCGTCCTCCTCGCGCTCACGGCGCTGGGCGGGGCGTTCCTCGCTTGGCGCCAGCATGGTGAACTAGCCGCGCTCCGCGCTACTGCGATGCCGCGCGACGAGCGCGCAGATTTCCAGAAACGTGTCTGGGATCTTGAAAGGGAAAACCGCGAGCTGAAGCAGCAGCTCACGACCAGCCGCGAATCCACCGCCGCGGGCCACGCGCTGACACCCGGTTCACGCCAGCAACGCGGCGACTCCGGCCGCACCGCGCGGCGCGATCCCGACCAGCAGCTCGCCGCCATGAGCGATCTTTTCGCCAAGCCCGACGTGCAGGCACTCTATGCCACCCAGCAGCGCGGCGAGATCGAGGCGCGCTATGCCACGGTATTCCGCAGCCTAAATCTGCCGCCTGATCAGCTCGCGCGGCTGGCCTCGCTCCTCACCGAGCGCCGGACCGCCCTCCTCGACATCGCGGCCGTCGCGCGCGATCAGGGCGTCGATCTCCGCTCCAACGCGCCCGGGCTGCAGCAGCTCGTGGCGACGACACAGGAGCAGATCAACCAGTCGATCCGCGGCGTGATCGGCGACACGGGGTTCGCGCAGCTCACGGCCTTCGAGCAGACGGCACCGCAGCGCAACACAGTCAGCGAACTGCAGCAGCGGCTGAGCTACACGGGCACGCCGCTCACGACCGCGCAGTCGGATCAGCTCGTGCAAATTCTGGCGGCAAATCCCGCGCCGCGGCCCGCCACCACCACCCCACCCACGACCGCCCCCGGCGCGCTGCCGACGGGCCAGCCTGATGGCGCGGGATTGCGCATGCTCGGCGGGCCAACTGCCTCGACGGCCACGATCACGCCGGCGGCCGTGGCGCAGTCGCAGTCGGTCCTGAGTCCACCTCAAGTCTCCGCCCTCCAGCAATTGCAGCAGCAGCAACAGGCCCAGCAGCAGCTGCGTCAGCTTGTGACGGAGACGCTCGGGAGTGGCCAGCCCGCAGCCCGCGGCACCGGCGGGAAGAAATAGGCCGCCCACCCTACGCTCCGCGTCATCCGCGGAGAAAACCCTTGCCCGCTGCCGCGCCCGCACGGAACCTGCTAAATCTCTTTCCCTATCCGACCATGATCGTCACCACCGCGCAGCTGTTCAAACACGCCTACGGCAAATACGCCATCGGTGCCTACAACATCAACAACGCCGAGCAGGCGATGGGCCTGTTCCGGGGCAACATCGAGGCGCAGTCCCCGTTCATCATCCAGGTCTCCAAAGGGGCGCGCTCCTACACGGATAAGCGGATGCTCGAAGCCATCTTGCGGGCCTGCGACGAGATCTTCCCGGAGGCGATTTTTGCCGTTCACCTGGACCACGGCGATGAGAAGACCTGCCTGGAGTGCATCGAGAGCGGCTTCTATTCGAGCGTGATGATTGACGCTTCCCACGACCCGTTTGAGGAGAACGTCGCCATCACCAGGCGCGTCGTCGAGGCGGCCCACGCGCGCGGCGTCAGCGTCGAGGCGGAGCTTGGGATGCTGGGCGGCGTGGAGGAAGACATCGCCGTGGACGAGAAGAACGCCCTGCTGACGGACCCGATCGAGGCCAAGGAGTTCGTCGCCCAGTCCGGCTGCGACAGCCTCGCCTGCGCCATCGGGACCTCTCACGGCGCTTACAAGTTCTCGGGCGGCCAGGGCCTGCACTTCGAGCGGATCAAGGCCATTCAGGAGCAGCTCCCCGGCTTCCCGCTCGTCATGCACGGGTCGTCGTCGGTGCCGCAGGACGAGGTGGCCCGCATCAACGCGGCGGGCGGCAAGCTGAAGGAAGGCGCCAAGGGCGTGGACGCCGAGCAGTATCTGCCCGCCGCCAAGCTCGGCGTCTGCAAGGTCAACATTGACACGGACGGCCGCCTGGTCTGGACGCGGGTCCACCGCGAGTTCTTCCAGGACAAGCCCGAGGACTTCGACCTGCGCTCGCCCGGCAAGGTCTTTATCGCCGAGTACGCCAAGTTCATCGTCAGCCGCTCGACCTATCTCGGGTCGGCGGGGCAGCTCGAGTCGGTGCGCGCGCACGCGGGAAGCAAGGGCGGGGCGGCGTAGCAAGGCAGCAAAAGGCAGCAAGCTGGAACCGGCCTTGAAAGGCCGGTCTACTAAAGGAGCAAAGGCGCTCCGCGCCTCAGGAAAGATGGCGGACAGGGAGCAGAGGGCGCGGCAAGCGGCGCCCTTATGCCATTCCGTAGGGGTGGGGTCCCCCCGCCCTCCTTCCCCTCGCCCTTCCGTCTTTCACCTCTTTATTAAGGCAACAAAATGACACCACACCCCCGTCTCGGCGTCTCCACCTGGAGCCTGAACAAGTCCATCACGGCGGGCACGCCGCTCCTCGACATCCCC
Source organism: Opitutaceae bacterium (assembly GCA_025352845.1). Lineage (GTDB taxonomy): Bacteria > Verrucomicrobiota > Verrucomicrobiia > Opitutales > Opitutaceae > ER46. The sequence continues at coordinate 90 of JANXSC010000157.1, read as the reverse complement.
GCCCAAGTCGCCGCGCATGGGCTGGGGAAGCTGGAAGTCTGCCACTTCCACTTTCCCAGCACCATCCCCGGCTATCTGGCCGAGTTTAAG
>JANXSC010000129.1 GCA_025352845.1 Opitutaceae bacterium | reverse complement strand
CTCGTCCGCATTCACGACGAGGTAGATCGGTTTGCCGCTCTTGCGATCAACGAGGCCCCACTTCACGCCGCACGGGAAACCCGCGCCCCCACGCCCGCGTAGGCCGGCCTTTTTCACCTCGTCGATAATCGCGGCGGGCTGCATCGCCACGGCCTTCTTGAGCATTTCATAGCCGCCGTGCTTCACGTAGCACGCGAGGTCGTTGGTGTAACCCGGCGCACCGATGTGCTTGAAGATGATCCGGCGTTGTTCGGGAGCGGGCATGATGCAGAAAAACGAATTCGTCAGGCGACGTCTTCCAGCGTGACCTCAAGGCCGCCGGTCCACTTGGCGACTAAGTTGTAGATGAATGCTCCGATTATTCCGCCGATGAAACCGAACGCGGCATAAAGCACCGGCATGAAAATGGCTCCGACACCGAACATGAAGCCGAAGGGCGGTAGCTGCTGGCCTGATTGCTTGGCCATCGCCGCCATGCCCGCGCCGGCGAGCATGAGGAAGGGAACCGCGATCAAGGACAACAGGGCGTAAACCACGGCGAGAACAATTCCCGCTTGCAGGGGGGCGATGCGTTTCAGACGTTTTTTCATTTTATTGGGGTGGGTAAAATTATCCGCGTTGCTTCGCCTGCGCCTTGATCTGATCGCTCAGTTGTTTCGCCTTCGCGCCATCGACGTTCTCGTGCAGGTCATCGTCGATTAGCACGACGGGCGCGGTGCCGCAGCTCGCGAGGCACTCGACGAACTCAACCGTGACTTCGCCATCGGGGGAAATCTCGCCGCGGTGAGTGTTGAATTCCTGCTCGAACGCCTCGCAGGTTTTGTAGCCGCCCATCAGCGCACATGAGAGAGTGCGGCAGACCTTGATGTGGCGGCGGCCAATCGGCTTCTGCCGGAACATCGGGTAGAACGTCACGACTTCGTAGACGTTGATTGGCTGGAGTTCGAGTTTTGCAGCGACCCACTCGATGGCTTCGTTGGAAATGAAACCAACATCTTCCTGAATGAGGTGCAGCAGCGGAAGCGTGGCACTCCGCTTCACCGGATAATGGGTGATCACCTCGTCGATCTGGCTGAAGGTTTCAGGTTTGAGATGCATCGAACTCAAGCAGCAGGAGTGCCCACGGAACACACGGAATACACAGAAGCATCAATCCATTTGGTTTTCATTTCTGTGTATTCCGTGTGTTCCGTGGGCAAATTTTCAGCGATCGCATTCACCCATCACGAAATCGAGCGAGCCTAGAATCGACACGACGTCGGAAATCAGATTGCCGACGCAGACCTTCGGGAGGATCGAGAGATTGCAGAACGAGGGGGAGCGGATTTTCAGGCGATACGGGACGCCGCCGCCCTTGCTCACGATGAAGAAACCGAGGATACCCTTCGGGTTTTCCGCCTCGAAGTAAACTTCTCCCGCCGGGATCTGCGGACCCTCGGTCACGATCATGAAATTCTGGATCAGCTCTTCCATCGAACTGAGGATTTTTTCCTTCGGCGGTGCGAAGATGCGCTTCGCATCGGTCGCATACCACGGGCCGCCCGGGAATTTCGCGATAACCTGCCGGATGATGCGCACCGACTGGCGCATCTCTTCGCCGCGGACGAGATAGCGGTCGTAGCAATCGCCCTTGGTGCCGACGGGCACGTCGAACTCATACTGCTCGTAGCCCGAGTAGGGTTTGTCCTTCCGTAGATCGAGGCCGACGCCACTGCCGCGGAGATTCGGTCCCGTGAGACCATAGGCGAGCGCATCCGCCTTCGAGATCACGCCAATACCGACGGTGCGATCCATGAAGATTTTGTTTCGCGTGAGGAGGTTCAGCGTCTCCTCCAGAATCGGCAGGAACTGGTCGCAGAAGGCGCTGACGCGACCAAGCCAGCCCTCGGGCACATCGCGCGTCACGCCGCCGATGCGCGTGTAGCTTGTGGTGAAGCGCGCGCCGGTGAGTTCCTCGAAAAGCTTGTAGAGTTTTTCGCGCTCCTCAAGCGAGTAGAGCAACACGCTCCATGCGCCGACATCGAGGGCGAACGCGCCGAGCCCCATCAGGTGCGCCGAGATGCGCGCCATCTCCGCCGTCAGCACGCGGATCGCCTGGCAGCGCGCGGGCACTTCGAGTTTCGCGAGCCGCTCGACCGCGATGGCGTAGGCCATGTTGTTCGCGAGCGGGGCGAGGTAGTCCAACCGGTCCGTGTAGGGCACGAACTGGTTGTAAGTCATGTTCTCCGCGATCTTCTCATCGCCGCGGTGAAGGTAGCCCACGACCGGGTCGGCCTTCGTGAGGATCTCGCCGTCGAGCTCCATCTGGAGCCGGAGCACCCCGTGAGTCGAGGGATGGGACGGTCCCATCGAGAGGGACATTTTTTCCGTCTGGAATTCAGCCGGCGCAGCCTGGGCTGCTCCCGATTCGACAAGCTCACGGCGGGCCGCAGCCGCTTTGGCGGCGCTATCGGGATAGGAAAATTCGGTGGCCATACGCGGTTAGTCCTTCACTTGCCGGAGCGGCGTCTGGTCGGGACGCACCTCACGATCAGCCCAGCTCTCGTCTTTGGCGCGCGGCTCGGCCTCGGTGAGATTCATCTCGCCCGGCGAGGCGACAAACGGCCCGCCCATCATCGGCGCGGCGATGACGCGCGTGCCCGTTTCCTCCTGGATGTCGGCCACCGGCAAATCGGTCTCGATGCCGGCGAGGGGAAATTCCTTCCGCAACGGGTGATAGGGATAGCCGTCCCACATCAGGATGCGACGCAGGTCGGGATGGCCCTCGAACTTGATCCCAAACATGTCGAAGCACTCGCGCTCGTGCCAGTTCGCGCCGGGCCAGAGACTGACGACGCTCGGTGCCGTCGGCTCCGCATCGGTGCCGGCGCAATTCGTCGCGACGCGCACGTAGCTGCCGGCGCGCGTCGTCGAGAGCAAGTGATAGACGACAGTGAAGCGCGGGGCAGCACCCTCCGCCCAGTCGATCGCCGTGAGGTCCATGAGCAGGTCGAACGCCCACTCATCGCGCAGAAACCGCAGCGCCGCCACGACGTCGCCGAACGGCACATTCACCGCGGGATGATCGGCGGAGGCGCGGTCGGTGGCCTGCGGGAATTTCGCTTTGAGCGCGGTGATGGCTTCGGCGGACATCAGGAGAATCGAGGATGCACGCGTTTCAGGCGGAAAGGAGCCGGCTCGCGGAAGGCTCGCTCCGCACTTTGGTCTGCAACTTCATGAGGGCATCAATCAGCGCTTCGGGCCGCGGCGGACAACCGCTCACATATACATCCACCGGCACGATGCGATCCACGCCCTGTAGCGTCGCGTAGCTGCGATACATCCCGCCCGAGCTGGCGCAGGCACCCATCGCAATGACCCATTTCGGCGCGGCCATCTGATCGTAGATGCGACGAACCTGCGGGGCCATTTTGTAGGTGACGGTGCCGGCCACGATCATGACGTCGGACTGGCGCGGGGAAAACCGCATGACCTCGGCGCCGAAACGTGCGATGTCGAACCGCGCCCCGCCGACCGCCATCAGCTCGATCGCGCAGCACGCCAGGCCCATCGGCATCGGCCACATGGAGTTGGTGCGAATCCAGTTAATCGCCGCGTCCGCCCGCGACACGATCACGCCGCCTTCAACTTTGCTGTTGTAGCCGAGCTCGGTGTTGGGAGTGACCATGTGGGCGGGAGGAAGCGGAGGTGGCGGAAATGAAAATCCGAGGCAGGCTTGGCTCCGGCTATGCGCTGCGCAAGACGCTTTTCCAGAAAAGCTCCGTCATGCGTCCGGGTAGTAGCGCCAACGATCCGCGCGATAACCAATCTTTTCCACGCGTGCCTTGAATCCGGCGTCGATCGTGTTACGAAAAACGCCACCGCCGTTCCCCACTGCGTCCGATCCGATCGACCGCAGCGCCCAGTTGCTGGGCCACGCACCACCTCGACCCTCCGACTATCATGATCCCTTCGTTGCACTCCGCAGGCCGCCGCGCCGCTTGGCTAGCCGCTGGCACGGCCCTCGTCATTTCCGCCCGCGCCCAGGTCGTCCCCGCAACCCCTCCACCCAAAAACGCCGAGAAAAACTCCGAGGCCGTCCAGCTCTCCCCTTTCGAGGTGCGTCCCGAGGACGACACCGGCTACCAAGCCGCCAACACCACCGCCGGCTCGCGCCTCAACTCGAAACTCAAGGACACGCCCGCCGCGATCTCGCCGTTCACGAAGGAATTTCTCTCCGACATCGGCGCCACCGATCTCGAGAGCATGCTCCTCTACGCGACCAACGTGGAGCGCGAGGTCGAGGATGCGACCAACGGCTTCAACAATCCGCCCGGCCGCGATTCCACCGGCGGCGATTTTCGCTTCCGCGTGCGCGGCGTCGCTGGCTCCTCCTCCACCAACTATGCGCAGTCCGGCGTGCCCGTTGATCTCTACAACATCGAGCGCGCCGAGATGGCGAGCGGCCCCAACTCGATTCTCTTCGGCCTCGGCGCGCCCGGCGGCACCGTCGCCCTCACGAGCAAGTTCGCCGATCTCCGGCGCACGCACACGACGCTGAAGGGCGTCGTCGGCTCGTGGGACTACAGCCGCTTCGAACTCGATCATAACCAAATCCTCGTCCGCAAAAAACTCGGACTGCGTCTGCTCGGCCTCTACCAAGACGCGAAGGGCTGGCGCAAATGGGACCTCAACGAGCAGCGCCGCGTGACCGGCGCGTTCAGTTACCAGCCGTTCGCCAACACCGCGATCCGCGGCAGCTATCAGGCGGGCAATTCCGCCAACAACATTTCCATGCCGTGGAACGCGCTCGACTCGCTCACCACGTGGCTCGCCGCCGGCCGGCCGACCGCCGACGCCACCGCCGTGCCGACGACCACGGCGCTCGGCACGGGCAACCGCTACACGCTCCTCTCGCAGGACAACGTGATGGCAAATTTCCGCTCGAAATTTTTCAGCG
>JANXSC010000089.1 GCA_025352845.1 Opitutaceae bacterium | reverse complement strand
CTCGGCGATATCGCCGCCGGCGTGCGCGCGGACGGCCGCAGCGAATCCCGCGCGAAAAGACTCCAAGTGAATCTTCGGCAGCGCGATGCCCACGGCCATCGGGTGGCCGCCCCAACTCGTGAGGTGCTCGCAACACGTGCCGAGCACCTCAACGAGATTCACGCCATCGACGCTCCGGCCGGAGCCCTTCGCCATGTCGCCCTCGTTGCCCAGCACGACGCACGGGCGGTTGTATTTCCGCGTGACGCGCCCCGCCACGATGCCGACGACCCCGGGGTGCCAGTTCTCCGCAAAGAGCACGACGCCCGCGTCGGCGAGGAAACGCGTCTCAAGGCTGCGCTCCGCTTCCTCCGTGATCGCACGCTCGATGTCCTGCCGCTCGCGGTTGAATGCGTCGAGCTGCTGCGCCGTCTCCGCACAAAACACGGGATCGTCGCTCAACAGCAGTTCGACGGACAACGCCGCGTCCGCGAGCCGACCGCTCGCATTGATCCGTGGTCCGAGCCGAAACGAGATGTCGGTGGGCGAAATCCTCAGCGCCGGTTTCACGCCGGCGACGTCCATCAGCGCGCGCAGGCCCGGTCGCTGCGCTTCCTGCAAAATGCGCAACCCGTGCCGCGCGAGAATCCGATTCTCCCCGAGCAGCGGCACGAGATCCGCCACCGTGCCGAGCGCGACGAGGTCGAGGTGATCGCGGAGCTTGATGCGGAACGCCACCGGATGATTTTCCTGACGCAGTTGTTTTAAGAGCCCGTGGCACAGCTTGAACACGAGGCCCACCGTGCAGAGGTTGCGCCACGCGCTGTCGCCGTTGGTCGCGTCGGCCTGCACGTGCGGATTGATGAGCAGACACTGGTCGAGCGGCTGCTCCTTGGAGCGATGGTGATCGATCACCATGACGTCGATGCCCTGCGCGCGGAGAAACGCCGCCTCGGCGTGCGAGTTGGTGCCGCAATCGAGCGCGATGAAGAGGTGCGGCTTGCCCGCCTCGAGTGCGCGGTCGATCGCGCTGCGCGAGAGGCCGTAGCCGTCTTCCGCGCGGCGCGGCACGATGAAGCGCGGGTTCAGCCCAAAGCGCCGCAGGATCATCACGAGCAGCGCCGTGCTGCTCACGCCGTCGACATCGTAGTCACCGAGCACGACGATCTCCTCGCGGTGCGCAATGGCCTGGCGGAGGCGCGTGGCTGCGGCCTCAAGATTGCGCAGCAGAAACGGATCGTTGAGCGCGGCGAGCGCCGGCTGCAAAAAGGCGGCCGCGTCGTCGCCCTCGTGCAGGCCGGAGCGCAGCAGCAGCTCGGCGAGCACGCGGCTGACGCCGGCGCGCTTGCTCAGCGCCTCGGCCTCGGCGGCCGAGGGCGGCGAAGCCGACCGCGGCCCCGACAGGTCGGGGCTTCGTCGCTACGCTCCTCGCAATGACATCGGAGTAGAGATTACTCCGACGCCTTGCTGGTGCCCTGCCACTCGTATTTCGGCGCGACATCCGCGTGCGCCTCGACGTGCTTCCGGTCGCCCTTGTGCCACCAATAGAAGACCTGAGCGGCGATGAAGATCGCCGAGAATGTGGAGGTCACGATGCCGACGAGGAAACAGAACGAGATGTCCTTGAGCACGCCACTGCCGAAGATGAAGAGCGAGAGCGCCGCAAGGAAGGTCGTCGTCGCCGTCATGATTGTGCGGGCGAAAACTTTCCGAATCGCGCTATTGATCACGTCGCGGAGATTGCCGGTCGGGTTGAGCTTCAACTCCTCGCGGATGCGGTCGAAGACGACGACGGTCTCGTTGATCGAGTAGCCGGCGATAGCCAGGATCGCCGCGACCATGGGCGCGGAGAACTGGTAGCCGAACAGCACGAAAATACCGATGTTCATCAGGATGTCGTGCAGGCTCGACGCCATCGCGCCGATGCCGAAGCCGAACTCAAACCGGAACGCGATGTAGATCAAAACCACGATCATCGAAATGCCGACCGCCTTGAGTGCGTTCCAAAGAATCTCGTTGCCGATCGAGGCGCCGATGTGGTTCTGGCCGATCTTCACGAAATCAGAGGACGGGTAAGCCTTTTGCAGGGCTTCGAGCACAGTTCCGGCTTTGCCCTCGGGCGTCTCGATGTTGAGCGTTTCCTTGCCACCGCCGATCGCGCTGACGTAGGTCGGGTTGATTTCGTTCACGCCCGCGGCCTTGGCGGCATCGCGGATCTTGGCCGTGTCGATCTTTTGTTTGAACTCGACGCTCACGACATCGCCGCCGGCGAAGTCGATGCCGTAGATTTTCGGCCCTTGATAAATCACATAGCCAAAGCTGATCACGACGAGAGCGACGGAGGCGATGGCGGAGGGCTTGCCGAGTTTAACGAAGTCCACGCGCAGGTCACCCAGCATGCGGAACATTTTCATGTTCTTCACGGTGCCGGAATCGACGAGCAACTCCATCAGAAGGTGACCCGTGATCAACACGGAGAAGAGCGTGGAAAGCACGCCGATGAGCAGCGTGACGCCGAAGCCCTTGATCGGTCCGGTGCCGAGCCAGATCATGATGCCGCAGATGATGAGCTGCACCAAGTGCGCGTCGAGAATCGTGGTGAGCGCCTTCATGAAGCCGCTCTGGTTCGCAGTCGCGAGGCTCTTCCCCTCGGCAAGTTCTTCGCGCATGCGCTCGAAGATCAGGATGTTTGCGTCCACCGCCAAGCCGATGGTGAGCACGATGCCGGCGAGACCGGGCAACGTCATCGTCGCACCGAGGCTGGCCATGATGCCGAGGATGATGAGGATGTTGACCGCGAGCGCGCCGACCGCGACGATGCCGCCGACGGTGTAGAACGTAATCATGAAACCCGCGACGAGCGCGGTGCCGATCACGGCAGCCTTCATGCCGCTGTCGATGGCGTCCTGCGCGAGCGAAGGACCGACTTCGTATTGCTCCTTCACGACCAAGGGAAGGTCGAGCGGGTTGTTCAGCACGTTGGCGAGATTGATGGCTTCGCGGTCGGTCATGTTGCCGCCGGAGATCTGCGCGTTGCCACCGCTGATTTCCTCGCGCACGGTCGGCGCGGAGTAGAGTTTGCCGTCGAGCACGATGGCGAGGCGGCCAAGCCGGCCGTTGTTGCTGCGACCGCTCTCGGCGAGCGCGCGCGTCACGTCGGCGAACCGCCGGCTGCCGTCCTTGGTGAACTTCAACGCCACCTCGGCCTTGCCGTAGCTGTCGTGCTGCGCAAACGAGGTCTCGACGCCCGTGCCGTCCATCTCGGGGCGCACTTTCACGAAGACTTCCTCGACCCCGGTCTCGCCGCGGCGGCCTTCATAATCGAGCGTCATCAGCTCGTAACCCGGAGGCGCGTCCATGCCGGGTCCGGGCGACACCGTCGGATGCACCGTGCGGAAATCGAGTCGCGCGGGTTTCTTCACGTTCTCGATTACGTCGGGATTGTCCTTGGTGTTGAGGCCGGGGAGCTGAACCTCGATGCGATTGTTACCCACCGGCCGCACAATCGGCTCGGCGACGCCGAGCGAGTTGATGCGCGTGTGGATGATGTCGATCGCCTTGGTGATTTTGTCGGCGCGCGCCTCCGGGCGATCGGTGCCCGCCGCTTTCTCGTCAACCTCGAGCGTGACGGCCACGCCGCCGGCGAGGTCGAGTCCGCGTTGCAGTTTCGCCTTCGAGCGGCGGAGAACTTCATTCAGCAAGATTTCGTTTCGCTTCTCGACGTTCTTCAGCGTGTCCTCGAGCCGGATGTCGGGAAAATACTGCGAGAGGTCGAGCTTCCGTTCCTTCCCGATTTGTTTGAGGGCGACGAAGGCGCTGGGGGATTGCTTTTGGTCCGCCTTGCTGCGGGCGGTTGCCTCGTCGACGAGTTTGCCGAATTCGGGCGCCTTGGCGGTGGCGTGCGTGCGGGCATAGTCGACGAACGGCGTGTCTTTCAGTGGCAGAAGTTCCGTCGCCGCCCACACCACGATGGCGAGGGAGAGCAGGATCTTCCAGAGGTTGCGTTTGAGCATGGGTCGTTTGGGTTGATTAAAAGGGAGGCGGCAAACCGCGGGCGCTGAGCCCGCCGCCGCGCGAGCGGCGCGAGTGACGCCGGCACGCCCGCGGCTTTCGGGATTACTTTTTCGCGGGCTCGGCGGCGGCCGGCTTGGTGACCACGGTCTGGACGAAGCTCTTGCCGATTTCGATCTTGGTGTTGTCGGCGATGCGGACGACAAAGCGGTCGTCCTTCACATTGGTGATCGTGCCATAGATGCCGCCGGTCGTCACGATTTCGTCGCCGGAGCCGAGTTCCTTCAGCATTTTATCGTGCGCCTTCTGTTTTTTGCGCTGTGGCGCAATCATCAGGAAATACATCGCCGCGAAAAGCAGCACCATCGGGCCCACGCCTGAGGTCAGCATGCTCCAAGGACCCGGTTGCGGCGTAGTGCCCGGCGCCGCGGCGGGCGCGGCGGTTTGGGCGAGGAATTCGAGGCCGGAAAACAAGGAGGACATTTTCGACATTGCGTGTTGAGTGATTTGAAAAAAGAAAACACGCATCTAACTGATTCGCGTCTGTTGAAGGCAAGCCCGTTTAAGTTGGGCGGTGAACGCCGAGCGGGGCGCGATCCCCGGTCGATGCGGTCTCATCGCTTGCCTTGCAGCGCGTTGGCCCTCAACTCACCACTCTCAACCCACCACATTGAAACAGAAATCCTCCTCCGCCTGGTCGGTCGCCAAGTCCGAAGAACACTACGGTTTCAAGCGCTGGGGTTCCGGCCACATCTCAGTCGATCCCGAGGGCTTCGTGAATGTGCAGCCCCTCGTCGATGGCCGCGGCATCCGGGTGCTCGATGTCGTGCAGGAGGCGCTCGGTATGGGCCTCAAGGCCCCGATGGTGATCCGTTTCCAGGATCTGCTCCACTACCGCGTCCGACAAATTAACACGTGCTTCGCCAAGGCAATTAAGGAAGAGGGCTACAAGGGCGAATACCGCGGCGTATTTCCGATCAAGGTGAACCAGCTCCGCGAAGTCGTCGACGAGATCGTCGCCGCAGGCAAGGAGTTCAACTACGGCCTCGAGGCCGGCTCGAAACCCGAGCTGATGATCGCGCTCGCGATGCACGAGGGCTCGCAGCGGCTCATCATCTGCAACGGCTACAAGGATCACGACTACATCCGCCTCGCGCTCCTCGGCCGCAAGCTCGGCAAGAAGATCATCATCGTCGTCGAGCAGCTCGCCGAGCTCGACGACATCATCCGCATCTCGCACGAGACGGGCGTGAAGCCCATGATCGGTTTCCGCGCCAAGCTCCAGACGCGCGGCGAAGGCAAGTGGGCGATGTCCTCCGGCGACAACGCCAAGTTCGGCCTCAACACCGCGGAGATTCTTTTCGCGTGCGAAAAGCTCCGCGCGGCCAAGCTCCAGTCGTGCCTGCGCCTCGTGCATTTCCACATCGGCTCGCAGGTGCCGAACATCCTCACGATCAAAAACGCGGTCGTGGAGGCGTCGCGCTTCTACTGCCAGCTCGCGAAAATGGGTTTCCCGATGGGCTACCTCGATGTCGGCGGCGGCCTCGGCATCGACTACGACGGGTCGCGCACGAACTTCGAGTCGTCGATGAACTACTCGATGGAGGAATACGCGCGTGACGTGGTCTTCAACATCCGCGAGATCTGCACCGCCTCGGGCGTGGCAGTGCCCGACATCGTGAGTGAGTCCGGCCGCGCCATCGTCGCGCCGCATTCGTTGCTCGTGGTCGAGGTGTTCGAGCGCATCAACAAGCGCGAGTCGCTCGGTCAGCAGCACCAGCCCAAGGTGAAGCACAAGGTCGTGATCGATCTTGAGGCGATGCTGAAGAACAAGGGCAAGCTCGGCCGGCTCGAGCGTTTCCACGACGCCGTGCAAAAAAAAGAGGAGGCGTTTTCCCTCTTCAACCTCGGCTACCTCGACCTTGAGAACCGCGCCGCCGCCGAGTCGCTCTTCTGGCAAATCTGCGAACAAATCGCGAAGGAAGGCGCCAAGAGCGGTTACCAGCCCGAGGAACTCCATGATCTCGACACGCTGCTCGCCGACCAATACGTCTGCAATATTTCCGTCTTCCAGTCGCTCCTCGATCATTGGGCGCTCGATCAACTTTTCCCGATCACGCCGCTGCACCGGCTCAAGGAAAAGCCATCCGTCAACGCCGTGCTCGTCGACATCACCTGCGACTCCGACGGCAAGATCGACCGCTTCATCGATCTGCAGGACACCAACGATTACCTCCGTCTCCACCCGCTCAACGGCAAGCCCTACTACCTCGGCATCTATCTCACCGGCGCCTATCAGGACATCATGGGCGACCTCCACAATCTCTTCGGTCGCGTAAACGAGGTCCACGTTTTCCTTGAGGACGACGAGCCCAACGGCTTCTACATTGAGGAAGCGCTGAGCGGCAGCCGCATCGCCGATGTGATCGAGGGCGTGCAATACCAACAGGAAGATCTCTGCCGCAAAATGAAGGCCCAGATCGACGCCGCGACAAAGAAGGACATGGTGAAACCCCGCGAAGGCGTCCGCCTCCTCGAACTCTACGAGAGCCAGATGCTCAACAAAACCTACCTGAACATCGAACCGAAGAACGGCCGGCGGAAGAAGGTGTGAAGGTTTTGCGAGTGGCGGTCAGGCTCACGTAGTCGACGGAGTCGTTTAACCTTAGCGCGGAGCTTCAGCCCGCGCTCAGCGCCCAGAAACGCGGGCTGAAGTTCCGCGTTACAGCTTGGCGCGCTACTTCCGCACCGTCACCAGTTCGATCTTCTCTGCGCGCGCCATCGCCGGGCTGATCTCGACGAGCGCTGCGGAAATCCGCACGTCTTCCGTCGCCACTTCGAAACGCCGTGGCATGCCGTCGATGAAACGATCCACCACCGGCCGCACTTCGCGGCCGAGCACACCGGCGTAAGGTCCGGTCATGCCGACGTCGCACATGAAGGCCGTGCCCTTCGGCAAGACCGTCGCATCCGCCGTCGGCACGTGCGTGTGCGTGCCGAGCACGGCGGTCACGCGGCCATCGAGGTGCCAGCCGAGCGCGATCTTCTCCGACGTCGCCTCCGCGTGAATCTCGACGACGATCGCATCGGCCTGACCTTTCAGTTGCTCAATCATTCGATCGGCACAGAGAAACGGACAGTCGGCCTTCATTCCCATAAACGTCCGCCCCAGCACCGTGAACACCGCCACGCGAAACCCGCGCTTCTCAATGATGAGGTGGTCCCAGCCGGGATTCGATTTCGGCAGGTTCGCCGGCCGACACACGTGTTCGATCTGGCCGATCTCGTTTTCCCAGCCCCGCTGATCCCAGACGTGATCGCCGAGCGTGATGGCATCGACACCGTTGCCGAGAATGGATTTTGCAAGCGCGCCGGTGATGCCGGCTCCGGCCGCGGCGTTCTCGCCATTCGCAATCACGAAGTCGATCCCGCGCTCCACCCGCAGCCGCGGCAGTTTCTCGGCAATGATGTCGCGGCCGGGCCGGCCGACGATGTCGCCGATGAAGAGAAGCTTGAGCATCGCGCCAACGTGCAAGGCGCCGGGGTGCGCGCCAGCCTATATTTCATGGGTGACGGGCCGGCACGCTTGTCGCGGCAGGTGGAAGGACGGCCTCCCAAAGGGTCACTCGCCTGCCCCACGCCGGGCTTGCCAGCGGGTAGGCCGCCGGTCTTTGCTCAGCGGCGACTTTTGTCCCACCGCTTGCCATGAAAAAAGACATCACCTCACCCGCTGCGTTTCCCCAGGCCGAGATCGGCCGCGAAATGAAGGGCTCCGACTGCGTCGTCGAGTGCCTGATCCGCGAGGGTGTCGATGTCATCTTCGCCTATCCAGGCGGCGCGTCGCAGGAGCTGCACCAGTCGCTCGCGCGCACCGATAAGATCCGCACCATCCTTCCGCGCCACGAGCAGGGCGGATCGTTTGCGGCCGAGGGCTACTCGCGCGTCACCGGCAAGGTCGGCGTGTGCATGGCCACGAGCGGCCCCGGCGCGACCAACCTCGTCTCGGCCATCGCCGATGCGTTCATGGACTCGATCCCGATGGTCGCGATCACCGGCCAGGTGTTTTCGAAATACATCGGGAAGATGGCGTTTCAGGAGACGGATTTCTACGGCATGACGCTGCCGATCGTGAAGCACTCCTACCTCGTGATGGATGCGAACGACCTGCCGCGTATCTTCAAGGAGGCGTTCTACCTCGCGCGCAGCGGCCGGCCCGGCCCGGTGGTGATCGACATCCCGAAGGACGTGCAGCAGAAAAAAATTCAGCCCGTCTATCCGCCGACGGTGGAATTCCGCAGCAGCTACGCGACGGCGACGTTTCACGCCGACGATGCCCAGCTAAAACAACTGCTCGCACTCATCGGCGAAGCGAAGCGCCCCGTGCTCTACGCCGGCGGCGGCATCATCTCCGCCGAGGCGCACAAGGAACTGAAGGCCTTCGCCGAGAAGACCAACATCCCCGTCGCCACGACGCTGATGGGCGTGGGCGGTTTTCCCGAGACGCATCCGCTGTCGATGCAGTGGTTCGGCATGCACGGCACGGCCTACGGCAACTGGGCCGTTGACCAGAGTGACTTGCTGCTCTGCTTCGGCGCGCGCTTCGACGACCGCATCACGGGTGACACGAAACATTTCGCCGCGCAGGCGAAGATCGTCCACATCGACATCGACGCGTCAGAGCACAACAAGAACAAGCGCGTGCTGTTCCCGATCGTGAGCGACATCAAATACGCGCTCACCCGGCTGAACGAGCTCGCCAAGGCCGCGAAGTTCTCCCCGCCCGACACCAAGGCCTGGCACGCGCAGATCGCGACGTGGAAAAAAGAGCACCCGTTTGGCTACGAAGAGAGCAAGCACATCGTCCCGCAGGAAGCGGTGAAAATGCTCTACGAACTCACCAGGGGCGAAGCCATTATCACCACCGGTGTCGGCCAGCACCAGATGTGGGCCGCGCAGTTTTATCGTTTCAACGAGCCGCGCCGCTACATCAGCTCGCTCGGCCTCGGCGCGATGGGCTTCGGTTATCCCGCGGCGCTCGGCGCCAAAGTCGCGTGCCCCGACCGGCAGGTGATCGACATCGATGGCGACGGCTCGTTCATGATGAACATCCAGGAACTCGCCACCGCCAAGATCGAGAACATCGCGGCGAAGGCGATGATCCTGAACAATCAGCACCTCGGCATGGTTGTGCAATGGGAGGATCGTTTCTACGGCAGCGTGCGCGGCAACACGATCCTCGGCGACGAGAGCAATGTCGGCAGCCCTGAAAACCTCGCCGGCCTCTACCCCGACTTCGTCAAGATCGCCGAGGGCTTCGGCGTGAAGGGCCGCCGCGTGCACAAGAAGAGCGAACTCCGGTCCGCCGTGCAGGAGATGCTCGATTGCGACGGGCCGTTCGTGCTCGACGTCATCGTCCCCTACACCGAGCACGTGCTCCCGATGATTCCGGCGGGCAAGACGGTGAAGGACATGCTCCTGAAGTGAGGCGCGTGAGAGTGCAATGTAGGCCAGCGCGCCTGCGCGCGCCCTCGGAGCGCCCGCAAGCGGGCTGACCGACAAAGTTCGCGAGGCTCGCGAACCAGCGCTACGTTGCGGGCTCGACCGCGCAAACGTGCGGTGCGCCATTCGCGCCCGCAAGCCAGCGCACGTTCCAGCCTGCGATGGTCATGCCGTAGATGCGGCCGGCGGTCTCGTGGTAGGCCGGCCGCAGCTCCAAGCGTAAAATCTGCCGCACGAGCGCGGCGGTTTCGCCCCCGAGTTTTTCGGCGAAATCCGCCGGAATAAAAACCGCGTCCGCCGCGTGCGCAAACGGCGCGGCCTGCGCCCAGTCGGCGCTCGCGAGCGGCTGCGCCTCGCACCACGGGAGATAGGGCTTCACGTCGTAAACCGGCGTCCCATCGACGGCATCGACTCCGCCCACGCGCAGGGTGCCGGGTTCGATCGCGAGCAAGCGCACGAGCGAGAGGCCGAGGCCGTTGGGGCGGTTCGGCGCGCGCGAGGCGAACACACCCACGCGCTCATTGCCACCGAGCCGAGGCGGGCGCACGACCGCGCTGCCCGTCCACGGTGGATTTTCGTGAAACCCGGTAACGAGCCACACGTGCGAGAACGCCTCGAGTCCGCGGGTGAATTCCGGCGCGGAAAATTCCGGCAGAAACTCCACGCGCCCCTCCGCCTCGGGCACGAGGCCGCTCTGCCGCGGCACGCCGAATTTTTCGGCGAAGGGCGTGCGCAGCGTGGCGACGGGACGGAGGGAAATTTCGCCGCTCACTTTTCTTTCATCACGTAACGTCCGTCCCACTCCGCAGGCGGCGGCTCGGCGATCGCCTCGGGCACGACGCGATTGATATACTCAAGCGATGGATTACTCACCACGCCCGGTGTCTTGCCCGGCACGTTGAACTCCAGATCGCGGCTGCGCGCGAAGAGCTTCAGCGCGCCCTCCCAGTCGCGCGCGTAATAGCGCTCCAGCCCCTGCTCAAAAACGGCAAGGCACTCGTGCGTCTGCGCCGTGACGCTTTCCTTGAACCCAACGATCTCGAAAATCGGCACCGCCTGCGTGCGACCCCTGACGACGATCCTTCCGAGCGGACGAAAAACCACGCGATCGCCGCCGTATTTTTCGCAGCCGAGTTTCGTGACTTCGGAGCACATCGAGTAAACGCCCCAGCTCTTCGCCGCACTCTCCATGCGCGCGGCGAGGTTCACGTTGTCACCCATCATCGTGTAGCTAAAGCGCGAGTTGCTGCCCATGTTGCCGACGACGGCCGGGCCGGAGTTCAGGCCGATGCGCGTCTGGAGTTTAATCACGATGTCGGGCCACGCCTTCTCAGTTTCGTGCCGCCACTTCTCGCGCAGCTCGCCGATGCGCTGATGCACGCGCAGCGCCGACACGCACGCGCGATACGCGTGATCCGGCAGCGCAAGCGGCGCCCCGTAGATCGCGACGACGGCGTCGCCGATGTATTTGTCGAGCGTCGCGCCCTCGGCCTGCACGATGTCGGTGCAGGCGGTCAGGTATTCGTTCATAAGCTCGACGAGCCGTGGCGGCGTGAGTTTTTCGGAGAAGGAAGAGAACGCCTGAATGTCGCTGAAATACGCGGTGATGTTTTCCTCCACGCCGCCGAGTTTCGGCTCTTCGCCGGAGTCCACCATCTTCGCCACGAGGGACGGCGCGAGATACGTGCCAAACATTCCCTTGATCCGGCTCTTTTGTTTCTCCTCGCGGAGCAGCTGCCGGATGACGCCGACGAAACTCGTCGAGAGCGCCGCGCCGAGTGGCGCCGCCATCGGCAGCACGATCTGACCCTCCGTGAAAAGATACAGGCAGATCCCGATGTAGGCGAAGACAACGAACGCCGTGGCGATCTTGAACCACAGGCCGCGCGCGCCGCCCTGTATCGCGAGCCACGCAGTCGGCAGCGTGAGGCCAAAAACCGCGACCCACATGACCCACGACGGCGGGCGATGCAGGAATTTTCCCGAGAGCAGTGTCTTCACCATGTTGCCGTGCACGCCGACCTTCGGCGCGGGCGTCAGCTCAAGGCCCGTCGGCGCGAGGTCCTGCAGCAGCGCATCGGTCGGTCCGATCAGGACAATCGCCCCGCGGAACAAATTAAAGTATTCTTCGGCCGCCGCGCGCTCCTCGGATTTTTCCGACGCGAGCATCGCGCGGTGGCCGAGCACATCGGCCAGGCTTGCGCGCGGATTCAGCTCGTTGTTGATCCAGCGGGAGAACCAGTTGATTTCCACGAGTTGTTTTTCACGCAGTGGAATCGTCAGCGCGATCTGCCCGTTGGGCCGCACGAGGTCGACACGGTCGTCGAAGATTTTCACCGCCTGCTCATCGAGTCCCAGCCACAGCAGCACGAGCTGGAGCGAGACGTGATAGAGCGTCGGGTTCATCGTGTGCGCAAACAGCGGCACCCAGCGCGGCACCTCGTCGCCGCCGTAATCCTTGTCGAAATCGATCAGGCCGACGCGGCCCCACATCGGGCCGACGAGCGGCGACTGCGGCATCTCCGGCACATCGTTCTTCGTCCGATCGGTGTAGCCGAGGCGGAGCAGCGGGAGCCGCCGCGGCGTCTCCTCATTCTGCGTCACCGCCTGGCCCTCGGTGTATTGCACTCCGAGCACGATGCCCGGGTGTTTTCGGATCACGCGGGCAAACGCGAGATTCCCCGCGGCCGCGGCCTTCG
>JANXSC010000037.1 GCA_025352845.1 Opitutaceae bacterium | reverse complement strand
GACCTGATCACCGGCAGTGACCTGCTCGCGGCGGTGTGGGTGCTGTCGGCGCTGAACGACACTGTCGTCAACTCCGGCGTGGTGCAGAAGACCGCCGATCTCTACGCCCGCTTCTTTCCGCGCGCGGAGCCACCCGCCGCCGCCTCAGCCCGCCGCGCCTACGCCCGCGAGGTCATCACGAGTTTCGCCACCAAGGCCTACCGCCGCCCGCCCGAACCCGCTGTCCTCGACCGCCTCGTGCAAATCGCCGAGAGCGTTTACACGACGCCGGGCACGACGTTCGAGACCGGCATTTCTCGCGCGTTCGTCGCCATCCTCGCGTCGCCGCGTTTTATTTTCCGCCTCGAAGAAGCCGCCCCTGCGGCGCGCGGCGCGCGCTTCGTCAACGTCGACGAATACTCCCTCGCCTCGCGCCTCTCCTATTTCCTCTGGTCTTCCACGCCCGACGCCGAGCTGCTGCAACTCGCCGCCGCCGGCACGCTGCGAAAAAATCTCTCCGCCCAAGTGCAGCGTCTCCTCGCCGATCCCAAGGCGTCCGCGCTCATCGAAAATTTCACCGGCCAGTGGCTCCTCTCGCGCGACATCCTTCACGTCGCAATCAACCGCCCTCTCGGCCTCGCGCGCGAGGGCATCAAGCCCCCGCCCCCGCCCGCACGCCGCTTCGGCGCCCCGCCCCCGCCGCCGAATGACCTCACCCTCCCGCAGCGCGAGGCCCTCAAGCGCGAGGCCGAGGCGTGCTTCGAGCACGTCGCACGCGGCGACCGCGACCTCCTCGAGCTGATCGACAGCGACTACGTTTTCCGCAACGCCACCCTCGCCGCCTATTACGGCCTCCCCGCCGACACCGCGCCCGGCGCCGACCTGAAAAAAATCCCGCTCCCCGCCGACGATCCGCGCGGCGGCGGCGTGCTCACGCTCGCGAGCACGCTCGCCGTCACCTCCAACCCCACGCGCACCTCGCCCGTGAAGCGCGGCAAATGGATTCTCGAAAACATTCTCGGCGCCCCCGCGCCCCCGCCGCCGCCCAACGTCGCCTCGCTCGAGGACACCGAGAAAAAAATGTCCGACCGCGCGCCCTCGCAACGCGAGCTGCTCGCCAAGCACCGCGAGGACGCCCTCTGCGCCTCGTGCCACGCGCGCATGGACCCGCTCGGCCTCGCCCTCGAAAATTTCAACGCCCTCGGCCTCTACCGCACGCAGGAGCTCGACCAGCCCGTGGACGCCACCGGCACCCTGATGACCGGCGAGTCCTTCCAAAACATCCGCGAACTGAAACGCATCCTCGTCACGCAGCACCGCGACGAAATCTACCGCACCCTCACCGAGAAACTCCTCATCTACGCCCTCGGCCGCGGCCTTGACTACTACGACGTTCCCACCGTGGACCACATCGTCACCCGCCTTGAGCGCAACGGCGGCAAATTCTCCGAGCTGCTGATGGGCATTGTGGATTCCGCGCCCTTCCAGCAACGTCGCGCCGTGGCTGATGCACCGACACCAACGATGAAGGTCACGAGTCTAGAGTAGAGCATGACTTCAAACGGCACATCGCCCGCCTCCACCGCGGAGATTATCTACGAGAAGCCACCTTCCGGGGCGCTCAAGGAAATTTCGTTCGGCTCGGATCGCGGCAACACGCTTTGGGTTCGGTTCACCGATGCCGACGGAATCTCCGAGTGGATTGGGAAATTCGGCTGCGGAATATCAACGTCGATGCGTGTGACTAAGGCCGTCGAGCCAGATCGATTTATGGTCGTAGCCGGCGGCTTCGCTTACTTGGTCGACGCGACGAAGCGCACGCTACTCAACAGACTAATCGAAGACTACGTTCACGACGTCGCCTACGATCCGTTCCGAAATCAGTTCATCGCTGGAGACACTTGCCTGCGCATGATCGAGGACGGTCGGGACTTTTGGGCCAGCGCACGCTTCGCCGCGGATGGCATCCATAGCCTGTGCATTATGGGACGAATCCTCTCCGGCATAGCGGTAGTCGGCTATGAAGGAGAAGAAGCTCGATTCGAGTTTGATCTCGATGCGCGGGAATTTGTGGTGAGCCCGATTTGCAGAAATCAAAAGAGCCCCGACGCCACCAAGCCTTGGTGGCGATTTTGGTGAGAACTATTTAACAGGAATCTCCCCCTCCCTCCGTCTCACCACCTTTCCCCGCCACGCTCCAAATGAAATCCGCGCTCCATCGCCCCACCCCCGCCGCCCAAAACCGCCGCCAATTCCTCCGCAACCTCGGCGTGTGCCTGTCGCTCCCCGCACTGGAATCGTTCTGGTCCACGCGCCTCGTCGGCGCGACGGTCGCGGGCGAAAAACTCGTGGCCACCACCGCCACGGGCGCGCCGCTGCGCACCGCGTTTCTCTATTTCCCCAACGGCGCGATCCCCCCCGCGTGGTGGCCCACGGGCGCGGAAAAAGATTTCGCGCTCAACCGCACGCTCGCGCCGCTCGCCGGCGTGAAGGACAAAATCCAAATCCTCGGCGGCCTCACCGATCTCTCCGCGAACAGCGGCGGCGATGGCGGCGGCGACCATGCGCGCGCCAACGCCACCTTCCTCACCGGCGTGCGCATCGCGAAGTCCGGCGGCTCCGACTACCGCGCCGGCATCTCCGCCGATCAAATCATGGCGCAGGAGGTCGGGCTGCTCACGCCGTTCCGCTCGCTCGAACTCTCGTGCGACTCGATCCAAAACGCCGGCACCTGCGACACCGGCTATTCGTGCATCTACCAGCACAACCTCGCGTGGAGTTCCCCCACCGTCCCGCTCACGCCCGAGATCGATCCGCGCCTGCTCTTCGAGCGCCTCTTCGGCGCCGGCCCGCGCGACGAGCGCCAGAAAAATCTCCTCCTCCGCCAGCAGCAGCAACGCTCGATCCTCGACTTCATCCTCGACGACAGCCGCGCGCTCCAGGCGAAGATCACCGGCCGCGATCGCGCGAAGCTCGACGAGTATTTCACCAGCGTCCGCGACATCGAGCAGCGCATCGCCGCCACCGAAAAATCCCGCGCCGCCCGCCCGCAGCCCGCCGCCGACGCCCCGGGCGGCATCCCCGAGAGCACCACCGCGTATATGCGCCTCATGTTCGACATGCTGCACCTCGCGTTTCAGACGGACAGCACGCGCGTCGCCACGTTTCTCCTCGGCAGCGAGGGCAGCGATCGCACCTACCCCGAGCTCAACATCGCCGACGGCCACCACTTCCTCACGCACCACAACAACAAGGCCGACTACGTCGAGAAGGTCACCCAGATCGACGTGTGGTATGCGACGCAGCTCGCCTACTTCCTCGAAAAAATGGAGGCGACGCAGGACATCGACGGCCACTCCCTCCTGCACAATTCCCAGATCGTTTACGGCAGCGGCAACGCCGACGGCAACCGCCACACGCACTCGAATCTCCCCGTGATCCTCGCCGGCGCCGGCGGCGGCACGCTGAGCACCGGTCGCTACCAAAAATTCAACGACGAGCCCGTCACGAATCTCTTCCTCAGCATGATGGACCGCATCGGCGGCGGGCATGTGGAGCGCTTCGGCGATTCCACGGGACGCCTCGCGGCGCTGTGAGAGCACGCCCCAAAAGACTCCTGTTTTTGTCATTCTGAGCGGAGCGAAGAATCCAACTGGGCACGCGCGCCTCGAACAACGCTGCGTAACTTCAAGTGGATTCTTCGCTCCGCTCAGAATGACAGGCCCATTAATGCGCCTTCCAAAAGATTTTCCTGCATGACACCCATCCGCCTTCTCAAAATCGCGCTCGCCTTTCTCTCACTCACGCTGGCCGTCTTCGCCGCCGACACTCTGGCGTTCACGTCACACCTCCCCGCGAAAAACGCTACCGGCGGTGCCGTGCTCATCGTCCCCGGCACCGGCCCCACCGCCGATGCGCTCCCGCTCGCGCGCTGGCTCAACGACCGCGGCCTCGCCGCCTTCGCACTGCGCCCCACGGCCACCGCCGCCGAAACCTCGTCCGCGCTCCAACACCTCCGCGCCCACGCCGCCGATTACAAAATCTCCGCCAAGCGCATCGCCCTCCTCGGCTTCGCCACGGGTGCCGAAACCGCCGCCACCGTCGCCTACGATTCGTCCTCCAACGCCGATGTCGCGCGCCCCGCTCTCGTCGCCCTCATCTGGGGCGCACCCGCCACGCCACCCGCCCTCGCCGCCGAAAAAAAATTCCCACCCACCTTCCTCGTCAGCTCCACCCACACCGCCGACAACCTCGGCTCCACCCTCGATCTCTGGACGAAACTCCGCGCCGCGCGCGCGCCCGTGGACGCGCATTTCTTCGCGCGCGCCGATCTCACTTCGATTCTCGCCGCCGAAAATCCCTCCGCCGGTTCCTGGCCTGAATTGTTTTTCAACTGGGCGCGTTTCTCCGGCCTCCTCACCGATGAGCCACGCGTGCCACTCAAGGGCATGGCCTACCTCGACGGCCGCCCGCTCCCGCACGGCTACATCGTCTTCACGCCGCTCGATTCGCCCGGCGTCGGCCCCGTGATCGGCCGCGTGATCAACTCCACTGCCGGCGTCCCCATCGGCGAATTTTCCGTGCCCGCCAACCAAGGCCCGCTCGCCGGCCGCTACAAAATCGATGTCCGCCAAAACATGAACCGCTGGCTCAGCAATTCCTTCAGCGGCGAGCTCGTCGGCGGACGCGGCGGCGCGCTTACTCCCGAAAAAATCCATTTCGGCCACCACCGCGTGCTCGCCCCCAGCATCGACGACCAGCACTCGTTCACGAAAGTCCGCCCGACCGACACCACCGACTACATCGTCGAATTCAAACCCGACGCCTCCGCCAATCTTGAGCTTAAAATCGAAGTCTTCTCCTCCGCGAAACCCGCCCCCGCCGCGCGCCCCACTTCATCGTCCGACTACGCCGCTCCCATCGGCGGCATCGTCGGCGGCCCGAAAAATCCCGGCCAGTCCGCCTACGTCGAACAGATCAAACTCACTCTGCCCGGCCCCGTGCCCGGCATCCCCGAGCCTATTCTCCTCTGGCCCGCCGGCGCGCCCGGCGCACTCGCCGACGCAAACGGCCTGTTCACCGACGAGGACAAACCCGCGCTCTACGCCTTCCCCGCGCCCGCCTCCAACAACACCGGCACCGCCTTCCTCATCATCCCCGGCGGCGGCTTCACCAACCGCTGCATGGACAACGAGGGCGTGCAAATCGCGCGCTTCCTCAACCGTCACGGCATCGCCGGCTTCGTCCTGCGCTACCGCATCGGCCCGAATTATTCTTCGCGCGAGCATTCCACCAAAGACGGCCAGCGCGCCCAACGCTACGTGCGCGCCCACGCCGCCCAATTCGGGATCGCTGCCGATCGCATCGGCGTCATCGGCTTCTCCGCCGGCGGCAGCCTGATCGCCGATGCGTTCTACAACAATATCGGCGAGCCCGATCCCGCCGCCACCGATCCGATCGAGCGCGAGTCGGCGCGCGCGAATTTTAGCGCCATGATCTACGGCGGACGCAATCTGACGAAGCCCGCCGAGGCGCCGCCGACGTTTTTGTTCAGCACCGTCGAAGACGGCGGTGGTCTCGGTTCCGTCGTCACCGCGCTGACCGCGCTCCGTGGCACGAACATCCCAACCGAGGCGCACGTCAACCAAGTCGGCCCCCATGGCACGAGCCTGTCCCTCGGCGATCCGCAGCTCGGCCAGTGGCCCGGCCTGATGATCCGGTGGCTGCGCGTTGGCGGATTTCTGAAACCGGGCGCCGCACGTTAAGAACCGATCCGAATAATTCGTAGCCGAAGTCGGGGGTAGTTTTGCGGTGGGG
>JANXSC010000325.1 GCA_025352845.1 Opitutaceae bacterium | reverse complement strand
AAAATGGAGCGGGCGAAGAGACTCGAACTCTCGACGTCCACCTTGGCAAGGTGGTGCTCTACCAACTGAGCTACGCCCGCAAAACAGGGTGCAAGGACTAGGCCCGCACTCGCATCCGTCAACTGCTATTTTGCGCGGCATCACCGACAAAAAATAACCCGCACCAATGTGCCCGGCTTCTGAATTTCGTAGGGCTCGACCTTGGTCGATGCCCCGGTTCAGGGTGCGCTGTAATCAGGCCTGACCGAGGTCAGGCCCTACGGTCCCAAAGCGAGACTCCGAACTCACTCGCCACCCGGCTCGCGGAGAATCAAACGATCTTTTTCGGTGGCCGCCGAGGCATCGGCGCGCCGCTCGCGGCGCGAGGCTTTCCGCGACTCGCCTTCGCTGTAGTAAGCGTAGTTGTCGGTGTAGTAGCCGTAGTCACCCCCGGCGTTGGCCGGGACTTGGTTGAGCACCACGCCGATGAGCGGCGTCCCCAGGCCATCGACGATCTGTTGCGCGCGCAGCACCATGCTCTGCGGGTTGCGCCGATGCTGGATGAGCAACACCGCCCCATCGACCGCGCTCACGAGCACGCTCGCATCGCTCACGCCGATGATGGGCGGCGAATCGAAGACGATTTTGTCGTAGCGGCCCTTGAGGGCGGTGATGATTTCCCGGAGGCGGTTGCCGTAAACCAAACTCAGCGTGAAACCGCCACCGCCGCTCGCGATGAAATCGAGGCCGGGGGAAATATTTTTCTGAATCACCTCGTCGAGCGATTTCTGCCCGCGCAGCAAATCGCTCAGGCCGGGATCGCGCGGACGGCCCGCAAGCCGGTTCTGCGTGGGCCGGCGCACATCGGAATCGATCAGCACGACGCGCTCGCCGCTCTCGCCCATCAGGCGCGCGAGCCGGTGCAGCGTGGTCGATTTGCCCTCGCCCGGCCCCGCGGAAAAAATGACCAGCGCATGCGGTCCGCCGGTTTTCAGCGTCAGGTTCAGGTTCGTGTGCAACACGCGAAACGGCTCAAGCTCCGCCGGGTCGCTGTCGGCCTCGCCCATCGGAAGCCGGGCGAACGGAATCACGCCGAGCACGGGCAGCCGCAGCCGCGTCTCGACATCCGCCACCGTGCGGAAGCTCATGTCGAAATATTCCAGCACCACGGCGACACCGACGGCGAGCACCGAACCGCAGAGGAGCGCCAGCGTGAAATTGAGCGGCCAGTTCGGCCGGCTAGGCCGCGTCGCCGGCTCGGCCGTGTTGAGAATCTCGATCGTATGCTTCGGCACCTGAAAATCGATTTCGCGCTGCCGCAGCGTGAGCTTGAGCGTGGTCTGCAGCCGGGTCTCGTCGTCGAGTTTTTGCGTCGCCTCTTCAAACGGCCGCATCCGTTCCCGCGCCGAGAGAATCTGGTCGACCTTGGCCTGACCGAGCTGGCTCTTGAGTTCGGTGACGCGCGCCTCGGCCTCCTTGTAGGAGATCTCGAGCGAGGTTTCGTAGCCGCTCAACTGCGCCTCGAGCTGCTCCTTGATTTTTGCCCGCGCATCGACGGCCGAAATCAGATCCGGGTGCGCCTCGCCGAGGCGGGGCTTGAGCTGCGTGACCTTCTGGTCGGAGACGAGGTAGGCCTGCAGGAGATTCTGGATGTTCTGATCGGGGATAAGCTCGGAATTTACGAGCGCCGCGCGGTCGGCGGGCGCGATGAATTTGAAGCGCTCCCAACGCGTCTTGCGGCCGATGGCATCGACGCTGAGCGCGATGAGCGTGTTCTGCATCTGCCGGAGCGTCTCGATCTCCATGTCGGAATGGCGCGAGTTGAGATCGACACCGGAAATGTTCAGGTCCTTCCGCAGTTTTTCGACGGCGTCGCGCTGGCGCGTGACCACCTGCTCCTGCGCGACGAGCTCCTGCCGCAGATGCGCCAGGCCTTCGCGCTGCTCAGAAGTCGCGAGATCGATCCGATCCTTCGAGTAGGTGCGCGCGAGCTCGTTGGCGATGTCGGCGGCGAGCTGCGCCTCCTGGGCAAACACGCTGATCTCAATCACCGAGGAATTCCGCTGCGATTCGACGCGCAGCATTTTTTCCACGAGGTGCCGATACGCGATTGCAGGCGGAATCGCGCTCGTCGCGCCGACCGATGCGGCGAGTTTCTGCCCCAGCCCCAGCCGCTCGATCACCGGGTAGAGAATTTTCTCCGACTGCATGATCTTGAACTGATCCTGCAGGAAATACGGGTCGTAGCTGTTGCTGCTCTGGGCCTGAAAGAGCTTCACCTCGCCCTCGGGTTTTTCGACGCGCACCTTCGTGGTCGCGAGATACCACGGCGGCAGGAGCGCGGTGACGCCCATCGCGGTGATCACCACGAGGGCGAGCACGTGCGCGATGAGAGCCTTGCGCAGGCGGAGGATTTGCAGGAAATCCCCGAGCGAGGCGCTGTCCTTGCTGGCGTGCGGGTGGGCCATGGGTGGCGGCCGCCGTCAGAACGAAAACGTTGCCCCCAAGGACACACGATTTCGTTTCAACCGCCGCACCGCATCGTCCGAACTCACGTGATCGTGATCGAGGCTGCCGGTGACAATCCAGTTTTTCGTCGGCAGGTAGCTGAGAGCCGCACCGGCCCGGAAGGTCCGCTCGTCCACATCGGCCACGCGGCGCCGGCCTTGCAGGGTGCCGGACTCGTAGGTGACCGAGCCGGAGCCAACGACGAGCGCCGCCAGGGCGTGCTGCACGTTCACGAAGAGCCGGTTGACCTTGATGTCCGTGAAGCGCGCAGGGTCGGCGGTTTCCTCAAACGTATAGGCATAGCCGCCCGCTAGGAAAGACCGGCTCGCGTAGTCGTATTTCGCCGAGACCTCGGCGTAGGGTGAGGTGGTGTCGCGCTCGGCCGCGCGCCGCCGCCACTCGGCGCCGAGCCGCGTGCTGAGGGAAAGTTTGCGGGCGATCGCGTAATCCGCCCCGGCCATGAGAAAATCCGACGACTTGTTCTTCGTTTCGCCGAGCTTCCGGTAGGAAACCTCCTGATGGCGGTATTCGCCCACGGCCTTGATTTCGGGCAGCAGGTTGTAATCCGCCGCGAGCCCGAAGAGGTTCTCCGTGCGATCGAGGCTGCGCGCGAGGATGGGATTGCGATAGGCGAAATAACCGCTGCGCGCCTTGACCGTGGCCGCCGCGCGGCTGGTGAAAGGCGTGACGAAACGCCCGTCGAGCTGGTTGCGTTTCACCGATTGATCGGGATTCAGCGGCACGCCGTTGAGCAGTGAGGCGGGATTGCGCGCGATCGAAAATTCGTCGCGCACCTCGAGCGAGGTCGCACTCGAAAACGCCTGCGCCACCCGTAGCACGGCCTGATGGCTGTCGAGGAGCTTCTTCCCCGGCCGGTTCTCGAAACGATCGAGGGTCAGCTCGTAGGATGAGACAAAAAAAGTCTGGGGTGTAAGCGAAGTGCGGTAGCCCGCGAACGGCGCCAGTGTCCAAATCGCACTGTCGATCTCGCCGGTCGCGGCCCCAAAGAGATTGCTGTCGTGCGCGAGGGCGGCGCGGAGTGAGAGCGTGAGATCCTTCTCCAGCGGTCGCTCCGGCACCGGAGCATAGACGGCCCGCACGGGCGCGGCGGACAGCAGGCTGCCGAGGATCAGGACGCGAAGGGAGAGGGGCATTCGGGACGGTAAAGTTGGCGCGGACGGTAGTTGCAGGGCCGCGAGTGAGGCAATTACTTTCCCCGCAGGGGCGGGAGTGCGGGATTTTGTAATACGAAGAGGTTGTCTGCCAGCCGCACCGGCGGCCCGAGTGGAAACTCGGCCGGCAGCCGGCCCGTGAGCAGGCCGGCGTAAACCTCGCCCCACTCGCCAAAGCGCGCCGGCACTGCGCCCGCCCCGGTGCGGGCCACCATTCGCGCGCCGAGTTCGGAGAGAAACGGCCGGTCGAGCACCCGCGGCGAGAGCAGCAATTCCCCGATCGGCTGCTCGATCGAGATCGCGTGGAAATCGCGCAGGTGCGGCGGCTGCGCCCATGCGCGCGTCTGCCCATACCACGCCAGTCCGGCCGGAATATCCGTCATCAGACCGAACCGATCCGCGGCCCCGCGGCGCTCCAGATCCTGCCGGAGCCCTTGGAAGAGCGCCGGAAAATACGGCGGATATTGAAAGTGAATCCGGCGCGGCTCGAGCGCATCGCGCAGGAGCGGGAGCCCCTGCATGAGCAGCAGGCCAGCGGTGGCAAGCCGCGGCCAGTGGGAGAGCGTGACGTTGCTGCCCAGTAGCACGAAGAAAAACGCCGCGCCAAAAATCAGCATGAGCGGGACGAGCCAGACCGCGGCCGGTCGCTCGGTCTCGCCGGAGTTCAACGCCGCCTGCACGATCACCAAAACCGCGAGCGCCACGGTGAAAACCCAGCGCATCCGGTTCGCCACCCGCCCGCGAAATCCATACAGCCAGCCCGCCGCAAAAAAGGCGGCGAGCCACATCGCCCCGCCCGACCAGAATTTGGCGCGCACGGTTTCTTGCAGCGAGGTGAGCGTCTTGTTGGCGAGTTTTCTGAGATCGAGCTCGGGCGCGACCGCGGAGAGCGCCGCGCGTGCGTTCGCCGGCTCCGCCGTGGAATCGCCGGCCTTCAGGGCGACGTTGTGCGCCGCGAGCGCCACGGGATGCCCGGTCAACGCGACGTTGCGCGCGATCCACGGTCCGCTCACAAGCAAAAATCCCACGACGATCGCCGCCAGCGCAGCCGCACGCGCGGGGCCGCGGAATCGCACTCCCGCATCGCCGAGCGCCACGAGCACGAGCGCCCCGGCGGAATACTCCGCGAGGAAAAGCAGGGCGCAGAGTCCTCCGAGCAAGAGAAGTTTTCCGAACGGCGCGCGCGTCCCAGCCGTCTCTTCCGCGACCTGCTCGACTGTCGCCCACACGGCAAACGCCGCGAGGGCGAGCACCATCAACAGCGGGACACCGTTCACCGCGACGGTCTCGCGCCAAATCGTGGCCGACAGCAGCAGCGCGAGTGCTGCGAGCCAGCCCACGCGCGACTCGAATAATTTCCACCCGAGCAAAAACGTCAGCCACGCCGCGAACCACAGCAGCACGAGGTTAAGTCCGAGCAAAAAATAATCGCCCGCAAATCCATCCGGCGAAACCGGCGGCGACGCGAATAGCGCGGCCCGTTTCCCTTCCGGCAGCAAACGCAGCGCGCCGCCAATCACGATCGAGTAGAGGGGCGCGTGATGCAGCTCGGGATAGGGCCGCTGCGGATCAAAACGCACGCCACGCCGCTCCAGCGTCGCCGCCGTCTGGGGATAGTTGATGAGCGTGGTGAACCCCTGCCCCGCCGCGAGCTGCCGCCCGGTGTCGGCCTGCAGCAACGTCATCTCCGAGACCGGACCGTGAAACTGCTTCCAAGCCACGACCAGCGACAACGCCAGCGTGCCCGCGATCACCGCCGCGATGCGAATCCAGCGCGCGCCGGCACCGAGCTCCGCCCAGTGCAGCAGTTCCTGCAACGTGCGCGGCCGGCTCATGGGCGCGAGTATCGGGCCGTGGCGCGCGCCCTCATTTGTCGGTCACGTCGAGCTCGGGCCACTGCGCGATTTTACGGTGCAGTGTGCGGCGGCTCACGCCCATCAGCTCGGCGGCCTTGGTGCGGTTGCCGCGGGCCTTGAGCAGCGCCTCGCGCAGGAGCCGCTTCTCGTTTTCCTCGACCGAAAATGAGGCTGACTCCGTTCCCATCGTCGGCTGGTGCGTCACGCCACTTCCGCCTCCGGTCGCACTCGCCGCCTGTCCTGTGCCGCGAAATTTCGGCTCAAGATCGTATTCGGTCAGGCTGCCGCCACGCCGAAGCACCACGGCGTTTTCGCAAAAATTCCGCAGCTCGCGGATGTTTCCCGGCCACGCGTAGGCCTGCAGTGTGCGCAGCGCCCCGGCCTCCACCGTAAGCGGCGGCACGCCGTTCTCCTCGGAAAACACGCGGATGAAGTGCGCCAGCAGCAGCGGCACATCCTCGGGCCGCTCGCGCAGCGGCGGCATGAAGAGGCGCACGACATTAAGCCGGAAAAAAAGATCTTCGCGGAATTTTCCGTCGCGCACGAGCTGTTCGAGATTGCGGTTCGTCGCCGCCACGAGCCGCACATCGAGGTCGATGGCCTTCGAGCCGCCCACGCGCTCGATGGCCTTCGTTTCGAGGAAGCGCAGCAATTTTACCTGCGTCGACTGCGAGATCTCGCCGATTTCGTCGAGGAAGAGCGTGCCGCCCGCCGCCGACTCGAAGCGCCCGATCCGGCGCTCCGTCGCGCCCGTGAACGATCCGCGCTCGTGGCCGAACAACTCGCTCTCCAGCAGATTGTCCGACAGCGCCGCGCAGTGCACCGCGACAAACGGCGCGCGCGCCCGCGGGCTCGCCTGGTGAATCGCCTGCGCGATCAGTTCCTTGCCCGTGCCCGACTCGCCCTCGATCAGGATCGTCGCGCGCGAAGGCGCCACGAGCTTCATCTTGTCGATCACCGCCTTCAATTTCAGCGACGTGCCGATGATGCCCTCGATTTTGAATTTTTCGTCGAGCCGCTCATGCAGGTGCTGCACTTCGACTTCGAGCGTCTTGGTTTTCAGCGCGCGCTGGATGAGCACCTCGAGCCGCTCGATGTTCACCGGTTTCGTGAGAAAATCCACCGCGCCGCGTTTCATCGCCTCGACGGCCGTCTCGATGTTGCCGTAGGCCGTCATCATCAGGACCGCGGGCCGGTGCGGCAGGGCGAGCGCCTTGTCGATCACCTTGAGCCCGGATTTCCCCGGCATCCGCAGATCCGTGAGCACGACGTCGTAGGGCTGCGCCTCAAGCAGGTTGAACGCCTCGTCGGCACTCGCCGCGATCGTGACATCGTAGCTTTCCGCGAGGGCCTGCTGGAGCCCTTCGCGGGTGTGTTTCTCGTCATCGACGATCAGCACGCTCGGCATCATGGCTTATGAACCTCGCCGCGCGAACGCCGGTCAACGGGAAACCTCGGGCAAACTTCGCCGACGGTGCGTGTTGCGGTTTCCAAAATGGTGCTCGGGACAGGACTCGAACCTGCACGCCTTGCGGCACATGCACCTCAAACATGTGTGTCTACCAATTCCACCACCCGAGCAGTTTGGAAACGAGGAACGCGGAATAAGAGTTATCGCCCGAAGGTTGTCCAGCACTGAAATGGCGCGCGCTTCGCACGACGATTTCCCGAGTGAAAATTCCGTCCATCGGCCAACTCAGACCCCGCGCCGGCGCTGCCGCTCGACGAGTCCGCGCGCCAATTTCGCCGCAAAAAACGGCCCGCGGTAGATCATCCCAGTATAGATTTGGACGAGCGTTGCCCCGGCATCGAGTTTCTCCGCCGCGCTCTCCACGTCGACGATGCCGCCGACGCCGATGATCGGGAGACGCCCATTGGTCGCACGGGAAATGAAGTTGATAATCTCCGTCGCGCGGCGGCGGAGCGGCGCGCCACTGAGTCCGCCGGCTTCACCGACCGTCGCGAAAAATCCCGGGCGCGCGAGCGTGGTGTTGGTCGCGATGATGCCGTCGAGCCGATACTCCGCGATCACGCCAAGCACCGCGGCGATCTGCGGCCAGGTGAGATCGGGGGCGATTTTCAGGAGGATGGGCACGCGGCGCTTGCCGACTTGCGCAGCGCGCGCGGCGTTGGCGCCGGTGATCGTCGAGAGTAATTCGCGCAGGCGCGACTCGTCCTGGAGCTGGCGCAGGTTGGGCGTGTTGGGGCTGGAAACATTCAGCACCAAGTAATCGGCGTAGTCGGCGAGACGCTGGAAGCTGGCGAGGTAGTCCTCAGCGGCTTTTTCGATTTCGGTGACCTTGGATTTACCGAGGTTTACTCCGAGTGGAATTCGCCGCGCACCGGGCGCTGGCTGACGCGCCAGCCGAGCGGCGACGGCCTCGCTGCCCTCGTTGTTAAAGCCCATGCGATTGATCACGGCCTCCTCGGCGGGATAGCGAAACATCCGCGGCTTGGGATTCCCGCCCTGAGCCAGCGCTGTCACCGTGCCGATCTCGACGTGGCCGAAACCGAGCGCGGCGGCGGCGGGCCACGCGCGGGCGTTCTTGTCGAAACCGGCGGCGAGGCCGACGGCATTGGGAAACCGGAGGCCAAACGCTTCCACCGGCTGCGCCCCGGCGAGGCCGCGCCGCACCCACCACTCCAGCGTGCGCCGCAGCGGTGTCAGCGCGCCCAGCAGCGCCAGCGCATCGACGCCCAGCTCGTGGGCGCGCTCGGAGTCCTTCCTGAAAAGCGCGGGCCGAATCAACGTCTCGTAATAGTTGGCCATGTTACGCGACCGTGAAATCTGAAAAAAAAAACGCAAGTGTGCCGGGGCTGAAGCTGCGTTTAGCGAGTGGCTTCCGCGTCAAAACATCGGGGCGATCACCTACCGCTCGCGCGGCGTTTTTGTGCTTGTTTTTTCAATCTCCGCTCGCACACCTGACGCTCCATGGCAAAAGCAACATCCACGCTCGACTGGTCAATTGTCCGCCTCGGCGACGATCATAACTGGTGGGTGGCCGAAACCAGCGACCCCGTCCGCTGGGATGTGGACGGCCTGAGCATCATCGATCCGCGCCAGCTCGCCCACCTCGTCGAGCTCGTCGATGCCCTGCGCGACTACGGTTTCGATCAGGATATTTTCGAGTCGGCCTTCATTCTTTTCCGCATCGACAAGGATCTCGGCGCCGGGAAGGTGCGCCTGAAGCGCGTGAAGGACTCGCTCTTTGACTCCGAGGAGAAACTTTTCACCCTGCCCGACATCATCGACGAGGAGAACGGGCCGTATGCCGACCTCCTCGATCACCTCACCCGCTGCCGCGTGAAGATGCTGAACGACCTCTTCAAATTCGAGTCCAAGCTCTCCGTCGACGAAGTCGAGGACGAGATCCGCGAGGATCAGAACAGCAATTTCATCCAGGGTAAGGCCGTCCACGCTTTTGAGGAGCTCACGGCCATCCTCGACTATATGCCCGCGGGCTATGACACGGATGACGAGGCCCCCGCCAAGGGCGTGGAAGATGAGGACGACGACGACGTGCCCGTGGTCGACGAGGCCGAGGAAGAGAAGCTCAAGAACGACGAGTCGCTCAAATGGGACGAGGACGAGGAAAAACCCGCCGTCGAGGGAGAGGAGAGCAAGGACGGCAAGGTCGGCAAGAAGAAGGAAAAGGGCGACGACGAGGACGATCTCGACGATGATGACGACGAGGACGAGGACGGCGATGATGACGACGACGAGGATGAGGACGACGACGAGAAGCCCAAAAAGAAGACCAAGGGTAAGCGCTGAGCGTCGCACTCCGCATCAGATCCAATTTCAAGGCAGCCCGCGCGGCTGCCTTTTTTGTGGATCGCAATCTGGACCCGCTGAGGCGAGGCGTTGCCTTTTCCCGGCGTTTCTTCTTTTTCCGGCCACATGCATTTTTTCCGCCGCCACCGAGTTCGATTTCTTGCTGCGGTGGTCGCGTTCGTTTTCGGCGGATGCGCGAACAGTCCCAGCAAGACGGCCAACCCGCAGATTCCCGTCACAACCTCGACCGCCCAGCTCCGCTCCGGCGACACGCTCACCGTCGCGCTCCAAGGCGTCCCCGACCCCACGACGAGCACCGTGCAGATCGACGAGCAGGGGCTGATCAGCCTCCCATTTATCGGGCCTGTCGTCGCCACCGGCACCGGCACGGCCGAGCTCTCGCAGCGCATTCGCGAAACCTACATCACCAAAAAATTCTACCGCACCCTTGAGGTCGCCGTCAGCGTGACCGAGCGCTACATCTACGTCGGCGGCGAAGTGCAGCGCCCCGGCCGCGTCGTCTGGTCGCCCGATCTCACTGTCGCCAAGGCAATCCAGTCGGCCGGCGGCTTCACCCTCTACGCGAAGGAGACCGCGGTGAGTCTCATCCGCGAAAAAAACGCCTACCCCATCGACGTTAAACTCGCCCAGCGCAACCCCGCGGAAGATCCGCGCCTCATGCCCGGCGACTCACTGCAAGTGCCGCGCTCGCCATTCTGAGTGGGGCGGGCTTCAGCCCGCCAAGTCCGCGACGTCGCGTTGCCGGCGAAAGGCGGACTGAAGTCCGCCCTGCCTGAAACTCTTCGCTCACCATTTTTATCCCCATGAAAATCCTGTCCCACTCCTCGCGCCTGCGGTTCCTCGCCCTCACGTTCGCCAGCTCAACGCTGCTTTCCGATTTGTGCGCGCAGACCGCACCGACCGCGCCGCCCACGGTCGTATTCATCGGCAACAGCTTCATGTTTGGTGCCGGCTCCGCGGTGCGGTTCTTCCGTCCAAGCTCCGTCACCGATCTCAATGGCGAGGGGATCGGCGGGGTGCCGGCCCTGTTCAAGGCATTCGCGATACAGGCGGGGCGCGACTATGTTGTGAGTCTCGAGACCTCGGGTGGAAAAAATTTCGACTGGCATGTCGAAAACAAGGCTGCGGTCATCGGCCGCGCGTGGGACTTCGTCGTCACGCAGGGCTACAGCACGCTTGACCAGAAAAAACCCGGCGACCCGGCGCTACTGATTCGCTCCGCGAAACAACTCGCGGATTTGCTGCACGCCAAAAATCCCAAGGTGGACATCCGCCTCGTCGCCACGTGGTCGCGCGCCGATCAAGTTTACCCGGAAAAAGGTGCGTGGCACGGAAAGCCCATCGCGCAGATGGCGCTCGACGTGCGCGTCGCCTACAATCTCGCCGCCGCCGGGTCGCCGGCGATTCGCGCCGTGATTCCCGTCGGTGAGGCGTGGAACCGCGCGATGAAGACCGGCGTCGCCGATCCCAATCCCTACGACGGCATTTCCGCCGGCCAGATCGATCTCTGGACGCATGACCACTACCATGCGAGCAGCTATGGTTACTATCTTGAGGCGCTGATGATCTTCGGCGACCTCACCGGCCTCGACCCGCGATCGCTTGGGAAAAACGAACGCGCCGCGCTCGAACTCGGCCTGTCGGCCAATCAAGCGGCGGCGTTGCAACAAGTCGCCTTCGACGAACTCTCGGCGACCAGGGGCCGCGCGCCGCTACAACCATTCAAGCCGGTCGCGCTGCCGCGCTGAAGCGCGCGCGGCCTGCCAGGTAGGGCGGGCTTCAGCCCGCCATCAGACGACTCGCGACCAGAAGGCGGACTGAAGTCCGCCCTACTTCAGCAGCATCGCCATCTCCTTCGCGAAATACGTGAGGATGATATCGGCGCCGGCGCGCTTGATCGCGACGAGCGATTCGTGGCGGGTGCGCGCGAG
>JANXSC010000640.1 GCA_025352845.1 Opitutaceae bacterium | reverse complement strand
CCGATCCGTCACGAGAAACAGCACGCGATCCGGGTAGCGGTGCACGAGGCCTGGCACCGGTGAGTGCCCATCTTCATCCAGCGAATCGAGCATCTCCCCCTCGCTCACCAGCAATTCGCCGGCGCGCGGAATCACCTGTTTCCGCAGCGGGCAATTCGGATCGTTGCGGTCGATCAGGTTGAAAAAATACGGTGTGATCGCGAGGGCGAGTTTCCGGTTGGCGTGCGCGCAGCCGGCCTTCTCCTCCGCCGTCAGCGTCATGAACTTCTCCAGCTGCTCCACCGTCGTAATCCGATTCTTGAGCTGCCACGTCCAGTCGCGCCAATCGCTTTCGGGGATGTGCTGCCAAAGCCCCTGGCCTTGGAACCAAGTGGAGCGATCTTCGGTGTAGGGCATGGTGTAGGAACGCGGACAATTAGGCGGCTAACCATCGGTGTCAAATGGCGGCGCGAATCTCCCCAACAGCACCGCAAAGAATCCACCAACAGCACCTGCCGCCCGATCCGTCCGCCACCTTGACGCCCATTTTTCGCGCGGAAAAGCGCCTCTCCGTGCAACAATCAGCGCGGGACGAACTTGATCCGCTCCTTCGCGCGTTCGGCGGCGGTGCGGGGCTGCGCGGCGTCGCCCGCCCCCGCGTCGTTCTCGACGGAAATCACTTCGACCGACACCACCTGCCGCACCCACCGGGCGAACCGGGTGTCCTTTGGCGCAATGAGCCGCCACGGGCCGACCTCGTCCGAGAGGGGAACGCCATCCTTCTGCGCAGCGAGAATGATTTTGCGGTCGGTAAATCCCTCCTCGAATTCCGCCAGTGCGAAAGCGCAGACCAACCCGTCGGCCCCCTTCACCCGCACCACGAGGCACAGGGTCGGCCGGCGCAGTCGTTCTCCCGGCGGCGCGTCGACCAGGCGCAACAGATCATGCACGGCGACCCCACGAAAACGGTGCGGACCGTCATCGTCAGCCGCCTCGACCTCGATCGCCTTCAGTTTCTCAAAGTCCGCCGGAGTGAGATCGACCTTCTTGTCGCCATAACTCAGGTGCAGGGTCCGCTCCGCTCCCCAAGCCGTGGACGCCGCGGCGAGGCCAAACATGAGTGCATCAAGACCAGCCAGCACGCCGCGGCGCACGGCGATTTTGCGATTTAGCATCGGGAAAAACCTGCGGGATGAAAAAGTCACATTGGCTCCAGTAAGATTCGCGCGACGCGGTCGTCGATACTGAAAGAATTTCGTGCCGCCCTCATTCGAAGGCCCGCCCACAGCCGGGTAAACCGCCGCGGGAAAAAGAACAAAATGGATCGCAGGGCCACACCACCGGATGCGTTTCACCCCGGTTCCACCGTTCGCCGGTTGGTCCGACGGCGCGCCACCCCGACAGATGCCCGCACAAAACCCTTGGCACGCGCCACCCGAGCACCTTTCGTTCGGTTTTAATGTCCACGCCCAAGCCCGCAGTTCTCGCCCTCGAAGACGGTTCGGTTTTCCACGGCCGCGCGTTCGGCGCCGATGCCACCGTCTCCGGCGAATGCGTCTTCAACACCTCGATGACCGGCTATCAGGAAATCCTGACCGATCCCTCCTACTGCGGCCAGATCGTCACCATGACCGCGGTGCAGATCGGCAATTACGGCATCAGCGACGAGGACAACGAGGCCGCCGCGCCGAAGTGCACCGGCTTTGTCGTCCGCGAACTCTCGCCCATCGTCAGCAACTGGCGCAGCAAACTCTCACTCGACGCTTTTCTCAAAAAACACGGCATCCCCGGCATCAGCGAAATCGACACGCGCGCGCTCACCAAAAAACTCCGCGTCGATGGCGCGATGAAGTGCTGCCTCAGCACCCACCCGATCGCCGACGCCGAGGCCGTGCGCCTCGCGAAATCCTGGCGCGACATGGCCGGTGCCGACTACGTGAAGGACGTCTCGTGCAAGGCTCCGTTCATCTGGCGCGCCGATGATCCGGCGAATCACAACGCACCCTACCTGCCCATCGGCACGACGATGAACGCGCCCGAGGTGCCCACGAAAAAATTCCGCGTCGCCGCCTTCGACTACGGCGCGAAGCACAGCATCTACCGCAAGCTCGTGCATCACGGCTTCGAGGTGCAGGTCTTCCCTGCCACCGCCACGCACGAGCAGGTGCGCGAGCACCAGCCCGACGCCGTCTTCCTCTCCAACGGTCCCGGCGATCCCGCCGCCCTGCCCTACATCCACAAGACGGTCACTGCGCTCCTGCCGGATTTTTCGATGTTCGGCATCTGCCTCGGCCACCAGATGCTCACGCACGCGCTCGGCGGCACGACGTTCAAGCTCAAGTTCGGCCACCGCGGCGGCAACCAGCCGGTGAAAAATATCGAGACCGGCAAGGTCTCCATCACCGCGCAAAACCACGGCTTCGCCACCGATCCGAAGTCGCTCGAAAATCGCGGTGCCAAGGTCACCGAGATCAATCTGAACGACCAGACCGTCGAGGGCCTGCGCCACACGAAGCTTCCAGTCTTCAGCGTGCAATACCACCCCGAGGCCGCCCCCGGCCCGAACGACGCCGATCCGCTCTTCGTTGATTTCTACAAAATGGTCGAAGCACGGAAGGCCGGGAAGATTTGAGGTGGGTGAGGTCTTTGACCTGACCCGTTTGGTTCGGCAGCCCGGATGGTCAGGTCACAGACCTGACCTACGCGAGCCACTGCTCGAACTTCACCGCATCCTGCGGCGTGTCCACGCCTATGCCGGGGTCGCTGG
>JANXSC010000624.1 GCA_025352845.1 Opitutaceae bacterium | reverse complement strand
AGAGTCCTTCTCTCGCTTAGGGTATGCGATCCGTCAAGCGAGATGGAGCCAGCACGAGCTTGGCAGGTAAAAATTCATCCGGGGTTCGGCATCTTTACGCGATTTTCCGGGGAAAAGTCTTTCCCCGCGTGCGAGTCTGCGTCTCGCACGCGGGGAAAGACTTTTCCCCGGAAAATCGCATAAAAATACCGAACCACCGGATGAATTTTTACCTGCCAACCTCGTGCTGGCTCCATCTCGCTTGACGGATCGCATACCCTAAGCGAGAGAAGGACTCTGCCATGCGTCGCCTGTTTCAAATGGTGTGCCTGCTGCTGATAGCCGTATGGCTGCCGGCAACCCACCATTGCGCTTTGGAGGCGGTCGGCCTGTTCTCCCAGACCTGCGCGGACAATTGCGCGAACGGAGAAAACGGTCCCACAGATGGCTGCGGCACGGTGGAAGATGGGGCCTACAAACCAAGTATCGACCTGGTGAAGGTTCCTGCTCCGGCGCTGCTCGCCACGGTCGGCCACCTTTGCGCGTTTCTCGCGCACGTGGAACCGCCGTGTGTGACGATCATTTCACCCGGCGAGTCGTTTGATCGGCCGCGGGATTGGGTTTCGACCTGGCAGTTTGTGCGACGGGCGGCTCCGCCTTCCCGGGCTCCGACGCTGTCTCTCGCCTGATTAGTCCCTGCGCGGACTGATCGGCGTTTTCTTGTCCTGCGCTGACGCGTGCTCGCGTCGCGTGTCCGGGCCGTGCTGCGCCCGTGTTTTCCCTCCCGTTCCTGAACCATTTCCATGAAGCATTCACTTTTTTTCCCGTCGTTCCGTCCGCTCTGCGGATTCCTTCTGCTAACTCTCGTTGCGCGTGCCCAGGAGGCTGCACCAACCGAGTCGGCTCCCGTCTCGCTCACCGCCATCGTGAGCGGTGTCGTTGCCCAAAATCCCGAACTGAAATTCTACGAAGCCGAAATCGCCGCCGCCAAAGCCGGTGTGCGGGTTTCGACCACGCTCAACAATCCCGAGCTGTCGCTCGATCTCGGACGTCGCCGCGTGCGCGACGTGTCCGGCGTCCTCGCGGGTGAGGGCACGTCGTGGGGCGTCTCGGTGACGCAAACCTTCGAATGGCCCGGCCGCCTCGCCCTGCGCAAGGCCGTCGCCAACCGTCAGGTCGAACTCGCCGAGCTGGGTCTTGCGCGATTCAAGGCCGCGCTGGAGTCGCGTGCCCGCGTGCTGGCTTTTGGCCTCTACGCCGCCGCCGAGAAAGGGGCCGCCGCCCGTGAGGTGGCCGACCGGTTCACCGCTTTGAAAGAAACGTTTCTCGCCCGCGATCCCGCCGGGGTGACGCCACTGCTCGAAACCCGCGTGATCGAGGCCACCGAGCTTTCCCTCCAGCGGCAGGCCACCGAGGCCACCCTCGCGATGCAAGCCATGCTCGTCGAACTGAATCAACTTCGCGGCGTGCCGGTGGCAACACCACTCAAGGCTGCCTCTGCCAACTTGGCGTTTAACCTCGCACCGGAGCTCGACGCACTCATGTCCGCCGCCCGTGAAAACAATTTCGATTTCCGTGCCAAAAAGGTGGAGTTGGAGCAACAGGGCTTCACCGTCCAGCTCGCGCAGAACGAACGCTATCCGACGTTCAACGTAAGCCCGTATTTTTCGCAGGCGAAGGCCGGCGACAAGGAAACCAACTACGGCGTCGGCCTCTCAATTCCGCTGCCACTCAACCAGCGCAACCGTGCGGGCGTCGATGTCGCCAAGGCCCGGCAGCGTCAGGCCGAGGTGGCGGTGCTGGTCGCGCAGCGGGAACTCGAACGCGAAATCATCGGAACCGCGCAGGCGTTCTCGGCCAAGGTTGCCGAGTCGCAACGCTGGTCGCCCGAGTCCGTCCAGAAATTTCGCGAAGCGGCGGAACTCGCCGACCGGCATTACCGGCTGGGCGCGGTCCCGGTCGCGACCTACGTCGAACTTCAGAAAGCCTACATGGAGGCCGTCGATGCACTGCTCGATACGAAGCGCGAGGCCCTCGAAGCTGGTCTCAAGCTCCAGCAGCTCACCGGACTCGACTTCAAGCCCGTGGAGATCGCGCCATGAAGTCCTTCGATCACGGCTTCGCCGTTTTTTTCATGGGCTGCGCGCTGCTCCTGAGCGCCTGCGGCAAATCGGGTGAGGCGGCTGCCGCCAAATCGGATCACGAGGAAGGCCGCGGTCTCAAGTTCACCCCTGAAATCATCAAGGCTTTGGAACTCAAGCCGAGCGAAGCGGAGGAGCGCCCCATTGCGGGCGAAGTGCGTCTCATGGCGCAGGTGTTCAAAACCGCGCCGGACGTGCTCGCCTCCGTCAGCCTATCCCCCGCGGAAGCTGCGCTCCTCCAGACGCAGACCTTCACCGGGGCCAAGCTGGTGCGCGTGGATCGCGGTGGCGAATCGGCCAATGGTCGCGTCGATGCGGTCTTCGCACTCGATCGCTCAACCGTGCGTGTTGTCGGCGACTTCGTGTCGCTCGCGCTGAACGCCGCGCCCCGCACGGTGCTGACCATCCCGCGCTCCGCGCTGCTCGATAGTGCCACCGGACTTTTCGTTTACGTCATCAATGGCGAGTTCTACCTGCGCACGGCCGTAAAGGTCGGCGCGCGCTCCGCCGATTTTATTGAAATCACCGACGGGCTCTATGCCGGCGACAGCGTCGTCGCCACACCCGTCGAACAACTCTGGCTCGCCGAACTGCGCCTCACCAAAGGCGGCGGTCACAGCCACTAATTCCACCCTCTTTAGATTCCAACATGATCGACAAAATTTTAGAGTTTGCCCTGCGCCAGCGCGTTTTCGTGCTGCTCGCCGCCGTGGCACTCATCGCCATCGGCGCCTGGTCGGCTTCCCGCCTACCCATCGACGCCGTGCCCGACATCACCAACGTGCAGGTGCAAATCAACACCTCCGTTCCCGCCCTGGCGCCCGAGGAAATCGAAAAGCTCATCACCTATCCCATCGAAGTGGAAATGGGTGGCATCGAAAAGCTCCTCGAAGTGCGCTCCCTCTCGAAATTCGGTCTCTCGCAAGTTTCCCTGATCTTCGCGGAAGGCACGGACATTTACCGTGCCCGTCAGCTCACCGGCGAGCGCCTGCAAGCCGTCCTCGATGAGCTGCCACCGGGCGTTACGCCGAAGCTCGCACCGATCACGACGGGCCTGGGTGAAATCTACCACTATACGGTTCACTACAAAAAGGACTTTAAGGACGCGCCTGCCGATCCCATCGAGCGACTGCGCCAGCTCAAGCTTGTGCAAGACTACGTCGTGAAGCCCGCGCTGCGCACTGTGCCCGGCGTGACGGAGGTCAACACCTCGGGCGGCTACGATAAACAAATCGTCGTAACACCCGATCCGGCGAAACTCGCCAGTATTGGACTGACGATTTCCGAACTGGCCGATGTGCTCGCCAAAAACACCGCCAACGCCGGTGGCTCGGTCGTCGAAAAAGGCGGTGAAAGTGTGACCGTGCGCTCCGTGGGCCGCGTTCAGAATGCGGCGGAAATCGCCGCGCTGCCCCTGAAATACACTGGCCGCGCATCCGCGCTCACGGTGGGCGAAGTCGCCACCGTCGGCATCGGCTCCAGTGCGCGCACGGGGTCCGCGACCCATGACGGCGCGGAGGCCGTGCTCGGCTCCGCGTTGATGTTGCTTGGCGAAAACAGCCGCTTGGTCTCACAGCGCGTTCACACGAAGATCGGCGAACTTCAGGCCAAACTTCCGCCCGGCGTCGTGATCGAGACGGTTTACAACCGCACGGACCTCGTGGATGCGACGATCCGCACCGTAGAAAAAAATCTTTTCGAGGGTGCAATCCTCGTGATCGTCATCCTCATCGGCCTCCTCGGTAACTGGCGTGCGGCGCTCATCGTCGCCTGCGCGATCCCGCTCTCGATGCTTTTCGCGCTGACCGGCATGGTCCGCTACGGCGTGTCAGGCAATCTAATGAGTCTCGGCGCGGTGGGACTTCGGCCTCATCGTGGACGGCGCGGTCGTCATGGCGGAAAATATCGTCCGCCTCCTCGCTCATCGTCAGCACCAACTCGGTCGCTTGCTGACGCGCGAAGAGCGCATGAACACCATCCTCACCGCCTGCA
>JANXSC010000614.1 GCA_025352845.1 Opitutaceae bacterium | reverse complement strand
TCCCGAGCTGCGGCTGACCGACAAAGGGCTCATCGACGTCCTCGGGATGCGGGTGGTGCCGCTGTTTCAAGGCTCCTGACGCGAAAAATTTCAGTGACGGCTGGACAACTGGTGCGGCGGCTGCTGTTCAAGGCACGTGAGAAATCGCACCACCCAACCATGCAACCTACTCGTCGCAGCCACGGCCTCGGCCGTTTTTGCGACTGTCGCGCCCGTCCGGGCGCAAACTGCGGCCAAGCCCGCGGAAGAGATCACCACGATGGCAAAATTCGAGGTGAAGGACGTTCCCCTCGAAAAGCAGATTCTGCCGACGGCGCGGCCGTTCAAGTCCGTGTTCGGCACCGACGACAACATCATCGATGTGCCGCGCAACGTGACCATCATCTCCCGTCAGCAGCTCAGCGACATCAGCATCGCGAGTGTGCTCGACTTCACGAAGCTCACGTCGAGTTCCTACTCGACGACTAACTTCGGCGCGCCGTCGAACCCGGCCATCCGCGGCCTCACCGCCGACCTGTTCATCAACGGCGTGCGCGGCCGCATCACCTCTAACGGCAACGGCCTCCCGCTCGACTTCAACGCCGTCGAGTCCGTCAACATCGTGAAGGGCCCCGCCACCGCGGTGCAGGGCACCTCGATGTATGTCGGCGGTTTCGTCGATCTCATTACCAAGCGTCCCTACTTCGATGGGAACAAGGGCTCGGTCAGCGTGACGATCGGCTCCTACTCGCAGAAGGAGTGGACCATCGACACCGGCGGTCCGATCTCGAAGGAGGCGGCCTATCGCTTCAGCTATTCGGGCCAGGACAGCAAGGGCTACACGTGGGACTACTATAACAAGAACCACTCGATCTACGGCGCGCTCACGTTCCGCCCGTCGAAGGACTACGAGATTTTCGTCAACGCCACCGCCGCGTTCTACCGCTACACGGAGAACTGGGGCATCAACCGCGTGACGCAGGATTTGATCGACAACGGCCGCTATCTCACCGGCGTGAACAGCAACGCCGCGCCGGACTTCGCCCGCTTCCCCTTCGGTTTCCAGGATTCCCGCGGCAATGCGATCACGTTCGGCAACATCAACACCATCGGCGGCCCCGCCGCCCCCGTGTCCGATCCGCAGAACTCAAAGTGGGTGACCTCCGGTTTCCCCGCGGGCAACCGCGTCGTCTTCGGCCCGACGGTGAAGCTCAGCCGCCACCAGCGCCTGCTCAAGCCCGGCGATCACTCGACCGGCCGCGAGTTCAACGTGCAGGCGATCCAGACGCTCACGATCAGCCCCACGCTCAGGGTGACCAACAACAGCTACGCCAGCTACACCGCCCGCAACACCCTCAGCAGCTACTACTACTCCGAGATCATCGATCCCTCGTGGTTTGTGGAGAACCGCACGGAGTTCGTCTTCACGCAAAAGGGCTGGACGATGAATGCCGGCCTCGACCTCCGCCATCAGCGCACGAAGGCCTACGACGATTATTTCTTCGAGCCCGCCAACGTCTGGGATCTGACCAAGGACACGCGCTTCGTGAACGTCTATAACTCGGTCAATTTTCCGAATCCGTTCACGAGCCTGCCTGTCCCCGGCTGGCCCGGCCGCTATGCGACCGACGGCATCTCCAACGGCGACACCAACGACTCGAAGGGCACGACCATCGGGCCGTTTGCGCAGGGCACGTGGAAAATCTCGGACCAGTTTAGCTTCGTCGTCGGCGGTCGTCTCGACCGCTTCCACGCCGATGTCACGGAGCCGCTG
This sequence comes from Opitutaceae bacterium, assembly GCA_025352845.1. Taxonomy (GTDB): domain Bacteria; phylum Verrucomicrobiota; class Verrucomicrobiia; order Opitutales; family Opitutaceae; genus ER46. The sequence goes on along the minus strand of JANXSC010000614.1, from coordinate 16,340 downwards.
CTCCCGAAGCGCCCGCACGCGAGCATCAGCGTTTGGATTCCGAACTACAACGCGTCGCTCGTTTACAAGCTCACGCCGACCTCGAGCGTTTACGCGACCTACAACAACAGCCGCAACACCTCCGGCGCGGTCGGCAACGGCGGCGGCATCACGGGCTGGAACGCGGCGGGCACCGCGCTGTTCAAGGACAACTTCCTCCAGCCGAGCGAACTCGTTGAACTCGGCACCAAGTATGCGCTGATGGAGAGCAAGATCTTCCTGAACTTCGCGGTGTTCGACCAAAACCGCACGTTCAAGAGCACGAGCAGCACCATCATCCAGAAATTCAAGACGAAGGGCTTCGAGGCCGAGATGAACTACCAGCCCAACAAGTATCTCTACGGCACACTCTCGTATTCCTTCATCGATGCGAAAACCTCCGCCGGCTTCCAGTCGGATGGCGGCGTCGGCCAGTTCTTCGCCTCGAAGAACGGCAACAACCGCGTCTCCGGTCTGCCGCGCCACCTGTTCAACGGCCTCGTCTCCTACTCGTTCGACAACGGCTGGAGCGTGGCGGGCAACGCGCTCGTCACCGGCTCGATGAACAACAACTTCGCCGGCACGCTCGTCATCCCGACGCAATACCAGATCGACGGCAGCGTGACCTACCGGATGAAGCAGTGGGAATTCCGCGTGAACCTGAGCAACATTACCGACGAGAAAAACTGGGCGCCGCCGAACGCTGTTTACGGCAACGCGTCGATCCTGCCGCTCCCCGGCACGATGGGCCGCCTGACGATGAAATACACGTTTTGAGTCGCGTGACTTGTCTCTGAACGGCAAAAGCCGCCCTCACTGTAGGGCGGCTTTTTTGTTGAAAATCGCATGATCGGCTGACGCGGGATTCCGCGGTAGGGCGGGCTTCAGCCCGCCTTTGGCGCTCGGAAAAGGCGGACTGAAGTCCGCCCTACCTCCAAGCACCGCGCTACATCCGATCCGAATCGCCAAACACGTTTTCCGATTTCTTTGTTTCGCCATGGAAACCCCTCCGTCCGCCGCGCCAGCTGAAAAATCCTCCGCCATCGTTTACGGCCTCGAAGACAAAATTCCGCTCGGCACTTCCATCCTCGTCGGCGTCCAACACGTCGCCGCGATGGTCATCGGCACGATCACGCCGCCGCTGATTCTCGCGGGCACGCTGAAATTTTCCCAGGCCGACACCGCCTATCTCGTGAGCATCGCACTGCTCGCCTCGGCGTTTGGCACGTGGCTGCAATGCCGGCAGCGCGGGCCGGTCGGTTCGGGTTTGCTGAGCGTGACGGGCACGAGTTTCTCGTTTCTCCAGCCGCTCACGATGGCGGGGAAGGCCGGCGGCCTGCCGCTGATGTTCGGACTCTCGCTCGTGACGGCACCGCTGTTGATTTTCTTCGCGCCGTTTCTCCCGCGGTTACGCGCGGTGTTCACGCCGCTCGTCTCCGGCGTGGTCGTGCTGCTCATCGGCGCGTCGCTGATTCCGACGGCGTTCTTCGGACTCGCCGCGCCCGTGCATCTGGGCGCGCCGGCGTGGCTCGGGCTGCTGGTCGGCGGCGTGGTCGTGGGGGTCATCATTATTACGCAGGCGAGCGGCCGCGCGTGGGCGCGCCTCGGCGGCGTGGCGTGCGGCGTCGTCGCGGGCTGCGCGGTGTGTGCGTTGGTCGGCGGATTGCACGCGCCCGAGCCGGGCAGCGGCGCGTGGTTCACGGCGGTGCGGTTGTTTCCGCACGGTTTCGCCTTCGATTGGAAACTGGTGCCGCCGTTCGCGTTCATCTACCTCGTCTCGATGTTGGAGGCGATGGGCGACATGACCGCGACTGCGCAACTCTCCGGCCTGCCCACGCACGGCCCCGCGCACTGGCGGCGCCTCTCCGGCGGCGTGATGGCGGATGGCATCGTGAGCACGCTCACCGCCTGCTTCGGCGGCTTCCCGAGCACCACCTACGCGCAGAACAACGGCGTCATCCAAATCACCGGCGTCGCGAGCCGCCGCGTCGGCTACACGATGGCCGCGATGCTCGCGCTCCTCGGGCTCTTCCCTGCCGTCGGCCGCTGGGTCACCGTGCTGCCGCCGGCCGTCCTCGGTGGATTGGCGCTGATGATGTTCGGCCTCGTCGCCGTCGCCGGCGTGCGCCTCATCTTCGCCAGCGGCCTCGGTCAACGCGAAGGCCTCATCGTCGCGCTGTCCCTCGGCGTCGGCCTCGGCCTGCCGACGCAGCCGAAACTCATCGAGAGCCTGCCGGAAATTCTTCACGCCCTGCTCGAATCGAGCATCTCCGCGGGCGGGCTGACGGCGCTCGTGCTCAGCCTCGTGTGGCCGGCGAAAGCGTAGGGTGGTGCTTCAGCCCGCCTTTTTGTGCGATGAGTGTTCGGTGGCGGGCTAAAGCCGCGCCCTACTTCACGCCCGGAACGGCCAGAGGTGGAAGAATTGGAAAAAGAAAATCGCGGCGAGCACATAGCCGAGCGCCGTCATTTTTTTCGATTCGCCTAAACCCAGCGCGAGCAGAGCGGCGGCGATGAGCCCGAGGCCGATGCCTTCGGCGATGCTGAAGGTGAGGGGAATAGCCAGCAGCGTGAGCACGGCGGGCGTCGCGATCTTGAAGTCGCTCATGTCAATCTCGGTGATCGATTGCATCATAAAAATGCCGACGATCACGAGCGCCGGGGCGGTGGCCGCCGCCGGCACGATCAAGATCAGGGGCGTGAAAAACAGCGCGAGCAGCATCAGCGCCGAGGTCGTGAGCGTGGTGAGTCCGGTACGACCGCCGGCTTCGACGCCCGAGGCGGATTCGATATAGCTCACCACCGTCGAGGTGCCGAAGAGCGCACTGAGAATCGTCGCGAAGGAATCCGCGAGCAGCGCGCGGCCAGCTTTGGGCAGCGTGCCATCGGGCCGGAGGAAACCGGCGCGCTTCGTCACGCCGATGAGCGTGCCGATGTTGTCGAACATATCGACGAGCAGCAGCGTCAGGATCAGCGGCAGCGCCATCATCATCGCGTGGCTGCTCGTGAGAAATTGAAACGTGAGCTTGAGAAAAACCGGGGCAGGCGAGGCGGGCACCGCGACAAAGCTCGCGGGCAATTGCGTGACCATCGCGTTGCCGCCGGCGCGCACGAAGAGACCAGCGATTGTGACGACCGCGATGCTGATGACGATCGCACCCGGCACGCGCCGCGCGACGAGAATGGCCGTGAGCACAATGCCGAACAGGCACAGCGCCACCGGTCCCGAGGCGAAGTCACCATGCGACACAAACGTCGCCTGATTGGCCACGATCACGCCGCCGTTTTTCAAACCGATGAACGCGATGAAGAGCCCGATGCCGCAGGTGACGGCAATTTTCAGCGAGTGCGGAATCGCCGCCATGATTTTTTCGCGAACGCCCGTGACCGAGAGCAGGAGGAAAATCACGCCGTTGACGAAGACCATGCCGAGCGCCTCCTCCCATGGCACGCCCTTGCCGAGCACGATCGTGAAGGTGAAAAACGCGTTGATGCCCATCCCCGGAGCGAGCGCGATCGGGTAGTTGGTCATGAGCGCCATGATCGCGGTGGCGATCGCGGCCGTGAGCGCGGTGACGGTGACGAGCGCGCCCTTGTCCATGCCCGTGTTGGCGAGAATCGCGGGATTGACGGCGAGGATGTAGGCCATCGCCGCAAACGTCGTGAGCCCCGCCTGCAGCTCGCGGCCGACGGTGGTGCGGTTTTCTTCGAGGCGAAACAATCGTTGGAGCATGGAGTGGGGTCAGGGTTTGGCCGGCGCGGGGAGCGCAGGGAAATTGTGGAGGAAGTTCACGGTAAACAGCGCCGTCGCCCGCGCCGCGAGCGGAAAGAACGGCACGCCCTCGTAGGGCGCATCGCTCACCACGCGAAACGCCACGTAGCGCACGCCATACGCGTGCGCGATCGCGGCGACGTGGCCCGATTCCATTTCCTCGACCTCCATGCCAAACGTCTTCGCCGACCACCGCACGCGATCCAGTTCGAGGTTGATCTCATGCGCGGAGCCGAGGGTGCCGGTGAAGACGCGGCCCATGCCGTTGCGCGTGCGCAGCGCGACCGCGATGGCCTCGGCGTCACCGCGAAAGCCGTCGGGATGCGCGACGAGTTCGCCGGAGACCGGCGAGCGCAACCGCTGCGGCACCGGCGTCCAGAGCAGCGGCCTGGTGCCTTCGCCCGCGCCGCGCGGCGGTGAGGCGAAGTTGCCATAGTCGAGCGCGCGAGCGCCGATGATGACGTCGTGCAGCGCGAGGTAGGGCACCTGCGCGCCGCTCGTGCCCTGGTTCACGATGAGCCGCGGCGAAAATTCCTCGATGCCGATCACCGTCGCGACGGTGCAGTTAATCAAACTCTGGCCAGTGAGCGAAACGACGACGCGTTGCGCACCGATTTTACCGCGCCAAAAACTGAACGGCCCGATCTCGATCCTCTCCGGCTTGGGTCCGAGGGCGGTGAGGATTTCTGCGATCTCCAATTTTTCGGCGCCCTGCACGAGGATGTCGGTGGGCTCGGTGGCGCGGGCGAAAACGCCGAACACGACGGCGAAGAAAAAAATGAGTCGGTGTTTCATTTCCACGCCTCCACAAATTTCAACGCGAATTTCGCTGCCTCCTCCGGCGCGCCGTCGATCACGCGGAAGCCGATGACGGGCGTGTCGAGGAGCTTGCCGACGCCGGCGACGTGCGCCGACTCGCCGTCCTCGCAGCTCGTGCCCCACTGCGCGTGCAGCCACGCAATGCGGTCCGCCTCGCGATTGACTTGGTTCGCGGAGCCGAGCGCGCCGATGATGACGCGGCCTCGCTCCGGAGAGAGGGTGCGGGCGACGGCGAGCGCGGTGGCAGACGCCGGGAAAAAAGGGGCGGCGGCTTCCCGTTCCCCGGCGGTCATGAGGAGGTGGGGGAGTTTCTTCCACGTCAGCGAATCCGATCCGCCGCCGAGGCGGGTCGGCGGGGAGACCAGGCCGTCGAACGCGACGAATTTTTCGCTGACGACGACATCGTGCGCGCGCAGCGCCGGGTCGTGGGCGCGCGCGGTGCCGAACACCACGATGAGTTTCGGTTGGTGCCGGCGCACGGCGAGCGTGGTGGCCGCAACGGCGTTGAGCGGGTCGCCCTCGGTGCGCGTGAGCACGACGGATTTGCCGTGAAGCTGGCCGAACCAATACGTCCACGCCGCGCGCGATTCGCTGCGCGCGTCCGCGAGTTTCTTGAGCACGGGCGCGAGCGTGGCGTCGTCTGGCGCGACGAGCAGAAGATCGGTGGGAGCGGCTTGGAGCGGCGCGCCGGCCAAGGCCAGCAGGGCGAGGAGGATCAGGCGAATCATCACAAGGGAGCGAATGGAACGAAAGCGAAGCACGGCTTGTGCCGCGCCCTAGCCCCCGCCACAAGTCTTCTGTGGTCATCGACGCGCATGTGCATCTCTATCCGCCCGACGTCGCGCGCGATCCTGCAGCTTGGGCGCTCAAGGCGGGCGAGTCACATTGGGCGGCGCTCTGCGCGCGCACGCGGCGTGACGGCCGGCCCGTGCAGTCGTTTCCCACCGTGGAGGAGCTGCTGCGCGAAATGGATGCCGCCGGCGTGGCGCGCGCCGTGTTGCTCGGGTGGTATTGGGAAAAACCGGAGACCTGCGCCTGGCAAAATCGTTTCTACGCCGCGTGCGTGCGCGCGCATCCGGACCGGTTGTCGGCCTTCGCCGCCCTGCAGCCGCGCGCCGGCCACTGGGCCGCGCTGGAGGAGATGCACCGCGCGCGAGACGGCGGCCTCGTCGGCATCGGCGAACTTTCGCCGCACTCGCAGGGCTACGCGGTGGACGATGCGGCTTTCGGCGAAGTGCTGACGCTCGCGGCGGATTGGAAGATGCCGGTGAACCTGCACGTGACCGATCCGGCGGGTCGCACCTATCCTGGTCGCGTCGAAACGCCGCTGGCGGATTTCGTCCAGCTGGCGCGCGCATGGCCGTGGACGCAATTTGTCCTCGCCCATTGGGGTGGACTGCTGCCGCTGGTGGAGGCGACCGCGAACGCCGCGACGCTCCCCAACGTGTATTACGACACCGCTGCCTCGCCGTTGATCTACGATGCGGACATCTGGGCGCGCGCGCTGCCGGTCATCGGTGCAGATCGCACGCTGTTCGGATCGGATTTTCCGCTGAACCTGTTTCCGAAACAAGACGTGCGGCCGAATATGGCGCGGTTCATTGCCGAGGCGCGCACCGGCGGTGCGGATCTTGGCGTGCTCGGCGGCAATGTCGCGCGCTTGCTGAGGCTGAAGACAGACGCGGATTGAAATTGTAGGGCGGGAGACCCCGCCCTACAAAATCCGCTTTGCCCTACGTCCGCAGCGCCCACGCGATCACCGGACTCTTCCGATCGGCGACGATGATCTGCAGGCCAGTGGTGAGGCCCGAGGGGAGCAGCACGGGAATCGTGAGGATCGGCAGGCCGCCGATGCTCGCGGGCGCGGTCAGTGTGAGGATGCGCATCCGATTCTCGAGCGTGCATTCGGCCTTGGTCAGCGCGGCGGCGGGTGACGCGGGCAGGATCAGAAAATCATGCGTGCGGAAAAATTCCACCCAGAGCCGGTGCAACGCGACGGTGTGCGCCGCGGCGGCGTCGCGTTGCGCAGATGTGATCGTATGCACGCGCGTGAGGCGCTGCCAGACGGGCGCGCTGTAACGCTCGCGATAGCGCTCCGCCCAGCCGCGGTGATATTCCCACGCCTCGACGGCGACTACCGTGTTGTAGGTTTCGACACTCGCCGCGAAGCCAGCGCGCAGCACCGCTTCGACTGCTGGCTCGGCGGCGGGCGCGAGTTTCCGCGCGGCGGCCAGCCACGCTGATTCCACGTCGGCATCGAGGCCGGGCATGGCCAGAAAACAACCGCGCGGCTCGCTCAAGCCTTTTCCCAGCCCGACCAGCGCCTCGATCGCGGTGCGCATGTCGGCGGCGTTCGCGGTGAACCAACCTGCCGTGTCGTAGCTCGGCGCGAGCGGCACGGCGTCGCCGATCCACGCGTCGTGCGGCGTGGTGCGGAAACCATACAGCCCGCAGAACGCCGCCGGCACGCGCACCGATCCGCCGGTGTCGCTCGCGAGGGCCAGAGGCACGATGCCCGCCGCCACCGCCGCCGCCGAACCGCTGCTCGATCCGCCTGTCGTGCGACCGGGGAAGCGCGGGACCTCGCAATCGCCATAGTGCGGGTTTTCGCCGGTGATGCCGTAGGCGAATTCGTGCATGTGCGTTTTCCCCGCGAGCACGGCACCGGCGGCGTGCATCGCCTGCACCATCGCGCCGTCCTTGGTTCGCGTCGGGCGCACCTCGGGGAGAAACGTCGAGCCCGCGAACGTCGGGACGCCGCCGACATCGAAAAGATCTTTCGCCAAATACGGCACGCGCCCGAGGGGTGCGCCGCCGCTGGCGAGATCGAATCGCGCCGCGAGCGTCGCCTCGTCGGGCAGCTGCGCGATCACGGCGTGCCGTTGCTCGGGCGTGAGCCGCGCCTGCACGCGGGCGTGTAACTCGCGGGCGGCGGCGGCGGGGGAGAGTTGCTGCCAATCGCGGAAGATCATGCGGGGATTTTTGCACCACTGCGGGAGTATGACGCAACCTTTCACTGTTGTTGCTCGCGCAGGTTTTGACGGTTGAGTGTCGTCACGAATGACCATCGCGCTTCGCTTCACGTTACTTGTGCTTGTCGCCACGTGGGTGGCGGGCTGTGGACGCCGCGACGCAGTGGCACCCGCGCCGAAAGGCGACACGAAGCGCAAGGTCGTGCTGCAAACCGACTGGTTTCCGCAGGCGGAGCACGGCGGATTTTATCAGGCGCTGGCGAAGGGTTTCTACGCGCAGGCCGGCCTCGACGTGGAAATTTGGCCGGGTGGGCCCGGCTCGGGGATCAAGCTCAAGGTCGCGCGGGGCGATGCTGATTTCGGGATGCTGCGCAGCGACGATCTGATGCTGGCGGCGGGGCAGGGGATGCCGCTCGTGATGGTGGCGGCCACGCTGCAGCACGACGGGATGGCGCTGCTCGTGCATGAGGCGAGCCCGGTGAAAACCTTCCGCGACCTCGATGGCCGCGCCGTGATCGGGAATGTCGGGATGGCGTGGTTTCCCTTCCTCGAAAAAAAATACGGCATCATGATCGAGCGGCGGCAAAACACCTATGGGCTCGGCGCGTTTCTCGCCGATCCCGACGCGATCCAGCAGTGCATGGTGACGAGCGAGCCGTTTTTCGCGCGGCAACACGGCCGCGCCGTCCGCACGCTGCCGCTCGCCGCGTCGGGCTACGATTGTTACCACGTGCTCTTCACGCGGCGGGAGCTGATTCGCACTGCGCCGGAGGTCGTGCGGGCGTTTGTGCAGGCGTCGATTCGCGGCTGGCGCGACTACCTCGAATCCGATCCCGCACCCGCCGAGCTATTGATTCTGAAACGCAATCCACAGATGACGCCGGAGCTGCTCACGTTTTCCCGGCAGGAGCTGATTCTCCGTGCGCTCGTGCGCGGCGATCCGGCGAAGGGTGAGGACATAGGGCAACTATCACTCACCCGCCTCTCCGAACAGATGGACACGCTGCTCAACCTGAAAATCATGGAGGCACCGCTGGCGCTCTCGAGCGTGGCGACAAAGGATTTTCTGCCGAGCGCGCACACGCCGCGATAGGCGCATTGCCTCGCGCGCCCCGTTGCCCCACGACTATTCCCAATGAATCCTGAAGCCAAACTCGCCGAACTCGGCCTCACGCTCCCCAATCCGCCCGCTGCCGCGGGCAGTTACGTGCCCGTCGTGCGCACGGGCAACCTGCTCTTCTGCGCCGGCACCATCGCGGTCTTCAACGGCCAGCAGACGCACGTCGGGCAGGTCGGCAAGGAGCAGACGATCGAGACGGCCAAGAAGGCGGCCGAGATCTGCGCGCTCAACACGCTCGCCAACATCAAGGCCGCTGTCGGCTCGCTCGACCGTGTGACGCGCATCGTCATGGTGACGGGCTTCGTCAACGCCGTGGACAATTTCACCGAGAGCCCCGCCGTGATCAACGGTGCGAGCGATCTCTTCGTGAAAATTTTTGGCGACGCTGGAAAGCATGCGCGCGCCGCGGTTGCGGTGAACGGGCTCCCGCGCGGGACCACGGTCGAAGTGCAGGTGGTCGCGGAGGTGAAGGGGTAGGGCGGATTCGCGAATTGCGGATTTGTAGGCCAGCGCGCTTGCGCGCGCTCAAGTAGCGCCCGCAAGCGGGCTGACCTACGGGAATCGAGTCGCGCAAGATTGGTATTTTGAAAACCCGCCTTGTTCACTCGCCGCGCTTCCAGCGCACAAAAATCTCCTCGACCTTCGCGCGGGCCCACGGCGTTTTGCGGAGAAACGTGAGGCTCGACTTGATGCTCGGATCGAACTGGAAGCAGCGCACCGGCACGCGGCGGCCGAGTTCCTCCCAGCCAAATTCATCGACTAGCGCCGTGAGCAACTGCTCCAGCGTGACGCCGTGCAGCGGATCGTGGGAGGGTGCGGAAGACATGGGGTCAACGTGGACACCGGCACGGCGGGCGTAAAGCCCGCCCCACAAGGTTCCGCGATCTCGGCGTGTCTCATTTTCTTGCAGCGGTGCCGACACCGGGCGTAGCGCGGTCCGCCTGACCGCGTTTCCTGAATCAACACGGGCAGGCTGCCCGTGCTACGTTACGATCACAAAAAAGCGCGCAAGAAATTGAAATTCACTCCGGGATCCAATGCCGTGAGGATTTCGCGTGATTCGCGGGCGTGGTCGGTCTTCGCTGGCGCCATGCTCGTCACCACCGCGCAGCTTACCGCCCGCCTCAACGATCCCGCGTGGATCGTCTTCGATTGCCGCCACGATCTTGGCGACCCGGAAAAGGGCGCGCGGCTTTACCGCGAGGGCCACATCGCGGGTGCGCATTTCGCGCCGGTTGATACCGCGCTGTCCGGGGCGAAGATCGGGAACAACGGCCGGCACCCGCTGCCGACGCCGCAGCAGTTCGCGGATTTTCTGGGCCGACATGGAGTGACGGAAAACAGCACCGTCGTCGCCTACGACGATGTCGGCGGCCAGTATGCCGCGCGGCTCTGGTGGATGGCGCGCTGGATCGGGCTCACGCAGGTCGCGCTGCTCGACGGCGGCCTGCCCAAGTGGATCGCGAGCGGTGGCGCGCTGACGACGGCGGTGCCGGTGCCGCGTGCGGTGACGCTGGGCGCGCGACCCGTGTCCGGCCTGGTGTGGAGCGCGGCTGATGTGCTGCATCGCATCGCCGAGCCGACGGCGGCGCTCATCGACGCGCGCACCGCCGAACGCTACCGCGGCGAAGTCGAACCGATCGATCGCGTGGCCGGGCGGATTCCCGGCGCGCTGAACCGGTTCTACAAAACGAATCTCAATGCCGATCTGACGATGCGGCCGGCGGAGGAATTGAAAAAGGAGTTCGGCGCATTGTTGGCGGGCCGGGCGGCGGAGAACATCGGCCACCAATGCGGCTCTGGCATCACGGCCTGCGCGAATCTCTTCGCGATGGAATATGCCGGGCTCCGCGGCTCGAAACTCTACGCCGGCTCGTGGAGCGAGTGGATCGCCGATCCGGCGCGGCCGGTGGCACGGGGGTAGGTGGCAGTGTAGGGCGGGGTCTCCCGACCCCGCCGGGTCTGAAAAATTTCGCGAGCCTCCCAAGCGGCGGGGTTCGGCGACCCCGCCCTACACCCAACAAAAAAGGCGCGGATTGCTCCGCGCCTTGTGAATTTTGAAATGCGGTGCCCTTACTGTGTCTTCAAAAACGCCACGACATCGGCGACATCCTGGGCGGAGAGGCCGAGTTGTTCGGCGCTCAACATCAGCGAGCGGCCAAGCGGTTGGCGGCTGCGGATTTTGCTCGCGGGGATCATCTGCGTGAGACCGCCCATCGACTGGATGATCACGGGATCGCCGGAGCTGAGGATGATGCCGTGGACTTCGCCACCGTCCTTGAGCGCGAGGATCGTGCCGTCGAAACCGTGGGCGATTTCGGAGGAGGGATTCGTGATGGAGTTGATCACGACCTCGGTCGCCTGCGCCTTGGCGAAGCCGGTGAGAGCGGGGCCGTAGTCATTGCCCTTGCCGTTGATGTTGTGGCAGAGCTGGCAGGCCTGCGCCTTGTCCGCGCCGTTTTTCACGTTGCCCTTGAGCTTCGCGATTTCAGCGGGCGTCGGGAGCTTGGTGGCGGGAGCCTCGGGCACGATGCTCGGCGTGATGCTCACCGTCGCGGGATCATAGAGGCCGCGCTCCTTGAGCGTGGCGTCGATGCCGGCGTCGGGCCAGCGGAGGTTTTTATAGTTCATCAGCCACCACATTGCATGGGCCTTGGTCATGCCGCTGGCCTTTTGCGCGATGTCGATGAGCGCGTTGGCGGAATCTTTAGTGGGGATGAAACCGAGCGCGGTCACCGCGGCGAGGCGGTCTTTCTCCGGCAGCGCGGTGGCCGCGGCGCGCGCGGCGAAGGCGCTCTCGGCACCGACGGGCGTGAGCCGCCAGATGAGGTTGGCGTAGCTGGCGGGCCATTTCGCGGCGTCCTTGTCTGGGGCGGTGGCGGCGAGCGCGGCGTAGACCTGCGCCTCCTTGCCGGTGCAGCCGGTGCCCCACGCTTCGAGATAAGCGCGGTCCTTGCCGTCGTAGCCCTTGGCGAGCGTGAGGAGGATTTCGCGCGCGCTGTCGAGCGAGGCGTCGCGCAGCGAGATCGCGGCCTCGCGGCGGACGGCGGGCGACGAGTCACCGGCGAGGGTCTTCGCGTGCTCGAGCACGCGGTGGTTCACGCGGCGCAGCGCGCGAAACGCCGCGATGCGAATCATCGGGTCGGAATTTTTCAGCTGCGCCTCGGTCTGGGCGATGCCGTCCTTGCCGAGCTGCGCGAGGAGGAACACCGCGCGACCGCGCACGTAGGGATTGCTGTCCTTGAGGAGCGCGGCGACGGGTGCGACGGAAGCCGCGCCACCCTCGCGGAGCTTCATGAAGGCAACTGCGCGCACGTTTACCGCGGGATTCTTCAGCGCCTCGATCTGGCCGGCCGTGGTGGTGAAATCGAGTTTGGGCGTCGTGAGTTTCTTGCCCTTTGGGGTGATGCGGTAGATCGCGCCGGCGAAGCTGCTGTCGAGCGCGGCGTGGCCGCCGGTGCGCGGATCGAACCAATCGGCGACGTAGATCGCGCCATCGGGGCCGACGGCGACATCGGACGGGCGGAACCACGTCTTGAAATCGCTGGCGTTAATCTTGCCGCGCGACGAGTCGATACCCGAAAATTCCTCCTTCACGTTCGTCGTGAGGAATGAGAACCGCTCAAGCTTGTAGCCCGCGCCATCGACCTTGGGAAAATATCCGAAGACGACGTTGCGCGAGGTCTCGCAGCTCAGCAGCGCGCCGCGCCATTTTTCGCCGAGCGCGTCACCCTCGTAGGACACGATGCCGGTGGGCGCGCCGTTGCCGTAGACATCGCCGGCGGGCACGACACCCGGATCGTCCTGCCGCCACTCGGCGACCGCGGTGCTCTGGCCGGGGCGCTTGTCGGCCTGCCAGCTGCGCTTGCCGTCGCGCGAGTTGAAACCGAGGTTGCCGTATTCCTGGAGGAACGAGGTGCGCGAGGCCGGCGGGTCGTCGTTGTCGTTCTGAAACACGTCACCGAACGACGTGATCGTCTGCTCGTAGGAATTGCGGAAATTAAAACCGATGGGTTCGACGTTGGTGCCGTCGGGATTCATGCGGAACGCCGTGCCGCCGACGTAAACGTGGCCGTCGTCACCGGGTTTGCCGGCGTAGTCGGGCGGGCGCTCGGGATCGACCACGATGCCGCCGCCGCTCTTGCCCGGATCGTAGTGGCTGCCGTCGAAGAATTTTTTCCCGGAACGGTCGGTGAACTTCGCACCGGCGTTACCGTGGTTGAAATAGAGTTTGCCGTCGGGGCCGAAGGTCACGGAGTGCAGCGAGTGGTCGTGGTTGCGGCCGTCGAAGCCCGTGAGCAACACCTCGCGCTTGTCCACCGCGGGATCGAATTTCCCGTCGCGGTTCACATCAGTGTAAACGATCAGGTCGGGCGCGCAGGAGACGTAGATTTTGTTGTCGATGACCGCGATGCCGAGCGGCGCGAGCAGGAATTTCTCCTGCACGAAGACAGTGCTCTTGTCGGCGACGCCGTCGCCATCCGTGTCCTCGATAATCATGATGCGATCGCCCTCGGGATCGCGGCCGGCGTGGCGGCGGTAGTTGAACGCCTCGGCGACCCACACGCGGCCCTGCGCGTCGATGTCGATGTTGGAGGGATTGCGAAAGAGCGGCGTGCGCGCCCAGAGCTTGACCTCGAGATCGTCGGGCAGCGCAAACATGCTCGGCGGGATGAAAGGCTCCGGCGGATCCATCATCGGAGCGCCGCCGGCAGGCGGGCCTTTTTTCTGCGGAGGCTGGGCCGGTTGGGCCTGCACCGCGGCGAACGACAAACCGACGAGCGCCGTGAGCGCACACACGGTGCGCCGGAACGAAGTGGGGTGGGAGATCATCGCCGGCCACCAAAGACGGCGCGCGGGCGCGTGGCAATGACGGGTTTTGGTGGGAGGCGGAATAGACCGCGTTGGTCAGGTATCTGATTTTGTCTTCGGTTGCGCTATGGTTCTCGTCAAAGAACTTGGCGTGCGAAAAGTGCGATTATTGCGAGCGAGTAGGCCACGCTCACGAGACCTTTCCACAGCAATGATTTCTTTCCGTATCTAGGAATACCGCAGAGCGCGATTACTCCGGCTGGTATAGCCGACAAGATTAGAAGGCACGCTGTAGCCGTAAGAGTGGTTTTCAGCCATGGAGCCTCGGGCACTTCCGTTGCGGAACTTAGAATGCTCATGACAATGTTAAGTAGAAATGCGCCTGCGATCGTGGCGATGCCATAGGACGCCGCTTTGTGGTGAATCGAAGTTATGCGAACTGGAGGAACGTCAGTTTTCATCACAATTGGAAGGCCCCTGTCTATTGGCGGTCCGTATTTTTGTTACGCTCACCCCACCCACGGCCGCGAGGGACGCACGAGAATTTCTTCCACCGTCGCTCGGGCCGGGAGCGTGGCCGCGAACCATACGCAGGCGGCGATATCTTCGGGCTGCATCATGCGGGTGCGCGCTTCCGCTGACGGCGGCACGGGGCGTTTGTTGAGCAGCGGCGTGTCGATGTCGCCGGGGAAAATGCAGCAGGCGCGCAGGCCGTTGGGGCGCTCCTCGGCGTTGATCGTTTGCGTGAGTCCGGTGGCGCCGAACTTGGAAACGACATACGCCGCGCCGGCCTTGGCGCTGGCTTGTTTGCCGGCCTCGGAGCCGACGATGACGACCGTGCCCGCGCCCTGGCTGCGCATGGTCGGGAGAAACGCCTGCACGGCGTAGAGCACGCCGGTCACGTTGGCGTCCATCACGGCGGTGTAGTCGGCGCGCGTGAGTTCACCGAGGGAGCGCCGCGGAATATTGTTACCGGCGGCGTTGACGAGCACGTCGATCCGGCCGAAGCGCGTGAGGGCGGCCCGCGCCATCGCGGTGACGGCGGTCGCATCCCCGAGGTCGCAGGGGAGCGCGGTGAGATTTTTGCGGAGCGCGCGCGGCACGAGTGCGATCGTTTCGGCCAGGGCTTCGGCGCGGCGGCCGATGAGCGCGACGCGCCAGCCTTCGGCGGCGAATTTCAGAACGGTCGCGCGGCCAACGCCGGAACCGGCACCGGTGACGACCGCGACGGGGAGAGGATTTTTTTTCAGAGCCATGAGAAGCGTGGTATAGGGAAAGCGAATCGTAATGCCGCGCCCAGTCCCGCAGGCGAGCCGCAATGTAGGCGAAACGGCTTTTTGCTGGTCGCGGAGCGACCGAGTGAAAATAGCCGTGGCTTTCAAGCCACGGGACAAAACCCGGATGTGATGGGCGTCGCGTCAGCGACGCTTGAACGGCCAAAACTCATTCGTCGCTACGCGACGCCATGTGATTTAACGGAGGAACCGTGGGCCGATGCCCACGGTTATTTTCAATCCTCGCTACGCGAGGCAGACGGCCGTCAGAACCTGATTTGCTGCCGAGCCCGCCGTCGCCCAATCCGCGGGCTTGCCTTGGGCCTCGCGGATTTTACCGTCGGGTTCCCCTTCGTCCCCACCACACTATGCGTTTACTCTCCCGGTTTCGTTTCGCCCTTATTGCTGTCGCCGCCATCGCTTTTCTCGCGAGCTGTGCCTTACAGCCAGATTCCCCCGATATGGCCGGCCCGAAACTCGGCCTCCAAACTTGGACGTGTCGCAACATGGAGTTCGACCAGGTCGTGGCCTTTGCCGTGACGCACGGTATCACGCAGGTCCAGTTTATCTCCAAGCACCTCGATCCGAAGGGCACGCCGGAAGAATCGCTCCGCAAGAAGGCGATCTTGGACAAGGCGGGCATCACGGCCTACACCTTCGGCGTCAACGGCACCTCGATGAACAAGGAGGAAAACCGGAAGCTCTTCGAGTTCGCGAAGCTGATGGGCATGAAAGTCATCATCGTCGAACCGAAGAACATGGACGAGTGGGACAACCTCGAGCAGCTCGTGAAGGAATACGACATCAAGCTCGCGATCCACAATCACGGCACGGGCTCCGTCTATGGCGACCCGGCCACGGTGAAAAAAGTCCTCGCCGCGCGCGACCCGCGCATCGGCGTGTGCCTCGACATCGGTTGGGTGACGGCCGCGGGGTTCGACGCCGCGAAAGTGTTTCGCGAGTATGGCGACCGCGTGTTCGACATGCATCTGAAAGACAAACGCATCGAGGCTGCGGCACCGGCACCCGCGGCTCCCGTGGCCGAGGCCCCCGGCGGAAAGAAAGGCGCGAAGAAAGCCGCCGGCCCCACGATCCTCGACGTCGAGATCGGCACGGGTCAGGCGAACTACAAGGATCTCTTCGCCGAGATCAAAAAGGCGAAGTGGTCCGGCGTGATGGCGATCGAGACCGACAGCGCGACCTTCGCGCAGGACCCGAACAAGCTCGTCGCAGGCGCGGTGACGTTTTTCAAAGCGAACGTGAAGTGATGATGTAGGGCGGGCTTCAGCCCGCCTTTTTTCCGCTGAGACTTTCCATGGCGGGCTGAGGCCCGCCATACTTTCCCCAATCCCCATGAAATCTCTCCTCACGTTTATCTTTCTCACGCTCGCGTCGGCCGCCTTCGCCGCCGCGCCGCGCCCGCCCAACATCGTCTTCATCTTCTCCGACGATCACGCCTATCAGGCGATCAGCGCCTACGGCGAGGCGCGAAAGCTCCTCGACACGCCGAACATCGACCGCATCGCGAAGCAGGGTGTGCGTTTCGACCGCTGCCT
>JANXSC010000588.1 GCA_025352845.1 Opitutaceae bacterium | reverse complement strand
GATCGCGACGAGCGATTCGTGGCGGGTGCGCGCGAGATCGAGCCAGCCGAGGCGCGCGGCGGCGTGGAGCTGCGCATATTCGCCAGAGACTTGATAGGCCGCGACGGGTTTGCGGGTGGCGTTGCGCACTTCGCGGATGATGTCGAGATACGCGCCGGCCGGTTTCACCATGAGGATGTCCGCGCCTTCCACATCATCAAGTGTTGCCTCGATGATCGCCTCACGGCGATTCGCCGGGTTCATCTGATAAGTCGCCTTGCTGAGCAAGCGCGTGCCCGCTGCCTGCGCGCTGCCCACCGCATCGCGAAAAGGCCCGTAGAACGCCGAGTTGTATTTCACCGCGTAGGCGAGGATGCCCGTGCCGGAAAATCCCGCGCCGTCGAGCGCGCGGCGAATCGCGCCCACCCGCCCGTCCATCATGTCGCTCGGTGCCACGAGATCGACGCCGGCGCGGGCCTGCAACACAGCCATCTTTTCGAGAATGCGCACGGTGCGATCGTTTTCGACATCGTCGCGCGCGGCGTTGAGCACGCCGTCGTGGCCGTGGCTCGTGTAGGGATCGAGCGCGACATCGGTGATGACAGCCAGCTCCGGCACGGTTTTTTTCACGGCGCGCACGGCACGGAGCACGAGCGTGTCCTCGTTGAGCGCCTGCGTGCCCTCGTCGTCCTTGAGTTTCTCGTCGAGCTTGGGAAACAGCGCGACGCCGGGCACGCCGAGTTTGTGCAGCGCGCGGCATTCCTTCACGAGGTCGGCGATGTTCAACCGAAACACACCCGGCATCGACTTGATTTCGTCGGGTGCAGCCTTGCCGTCGACGACGAAAAGCGGCGCAATGAAGTCGGCCGGACACAACACCGTCTCCTCTACCATCGCACGAAGCGCGACGGTGCGACGCAGGCGGCGAGGGCGTTGGCTGAGAGTGAGCGGGGAAGAGTCGGCCATGAAGCCAAAACGAGAACAGGCAACCGGCCGCGCCGCGACATGATTTCGCGCAATTGAGGGTTGCGGCAAACCACGCCCCGCGCTCATTCACAGCCACCCGCACCGCAAGTTAGCCGCACCCCATGAATCGCATCCCCCCACTCTTCCGATTGATCGCTGTCACGCTCGGCTTTGCCAGTAGCCTCGCTCCGGCTCAGACGGCTCCGCTTCCCGCCAAGGAAAATTTTCACCTCTTCCTCCTCGTCGGCCAGTCCAACATGGCCGGCCGCGGCACGGCGACAGCTGCGGACAAAGTGCCGCACCCGCGCGTGCTCATGCTGGACAAAAATGGCGCGTGGGTGCCCGCCGCCGACCCACTGCACTTCGACAAACCCGCCGTCGTCGGCGTCGGCCTCGGGCGCTCGTTCGCCTCCGTAGTCGCCGAGGCCAATCCCGGGGTGACTGTCGGTTTGATTCCGTGCGCAGTGGGCGGCTCACCGATCGACACGTGGAAGCCGGGCATTTTCTACGATCCCACCAAGAGCCATCCCTGGGACGACGCGATGCGCCGTGCGAAACTCGCGCTGCAGGCCGGCACGCTCAAGGGCATCCTCTGGCATCAGGGCGAGTCCGATTCCACCGCCGTCCTCGCCTCCGGCTACGAAGCCAAGCTCCACGATCTCATCAGGCGGATGCGCGCCGAGCTGCGCGCACCCGCGATGCCGTTTGTCGTCGGGCAGCTCGGCAAGTTTTCCGAAAGTCCGTGGGACGAGTTCAGGCTCAAAGTCGATGCAGCGCACCGCGAGCTGCCACTGAAGGTTCCTCACACGGCCTTCGTCGGCTCCGACGGACTAAACCACAGAGGCGACAAGGTTCACTTTGACTCCGACTCCTACCGCGAATTCGGCCGGCGCTATGCTGCCGCTTACTTGAAGCTTGTCGCCGCGAAGTGAGCTGATCGGGCTTCACTGGAAGCGCCGCGCCGGCCTCAGCCCTTTTGCAAGATGTGATAGTTGGCCATCGAGATGCCGCTGAGCATCGCGCCGACGATGCCGAGGAAACCCTGGTCGGTGCCGCAAAGATAAAGATTGGCCAGCGGTGTGCGCCCATCGCGAATTTTTTGTGGCGCGCCGTAGATCGCGCCGTTGAAGTGGCCGGTGAACTTCGTGATCGTGCGCGGCGTAAACATGTCGGTCGTTACGGTGGCCCGCGACAGTGCATCGTCGGACGGGAGCGGAGGAAGGAAACGCCGCGCGCTGCGTTGCACCTCGGCAAACCAGCGCGCTTTCGCCGCGCGATATTCCTCCTCGGACAAATGCGCCCACTGGTCGTAATTGGCGAGGCATGTGACGCGGACGATACCATCGCTCAGCGTCCGGTTCGCTCCGAAGTCGAAATTATTCGGAATGCAAATCACACCGCTGCGCGGATCGACCGGGGCCGACGGGCGGGCGTAGTCGAAGCGCGGCGAGTCGTTGAAGAAGACGATGGTGTCGCTCCCCCACCCGAGCGCGGCGGGCTGGCAGTTGAGGATGGAGATCGTTTCGACGAAGGAGAGGCGGCCGAGTGGAATTTTCGATTTTGGATGCTCGATTTTCGATTGTTCGGAGAGCAGGGATTCTGTCTCTGGTGCGCCGATGGAGGAGATGATGTGGTCGGCGGTGATTTCTTCGCCGCTATCAAGCACGAGCGCGGTGGCTTTACCCGCGTGCGCGGTGATCTTTTTTACGCCGCACTTCATCCGGCGTTCACCGCCGGCGGCGCGGTATTTTTCCAGGAGCACGCGCAGAACGACGCGCACCCCGTCGAACGGCCGCGCGAAGCCCTCGAGGAAGAGCGCCTTGAACATGATCGCGAACTGGCCGAACTCCATGTCGTGCTCCGTCGCGCTGCCGTAATACATCAGCGGGCAAAACAGCATATCCTCCAACAGCGGATCGCCGATGTGACGGCGCACGACCTCGCGAGCCGAGATCGGTGCGGCGTCGAGCGAAACATCGTCAAAGGTGCGCACCGCCGCCGTAAGCGCGCGGAAACCGTTTGCTTGTGCCGGGAAACGCGCGGCCACTTCGGCTTCCAAGACGGAAAAATCATTCGTGAACCGCAGCGAGTTTTCGCCGCGTGGGCCGAACGCGATGCGCGATTGCTTTTGTTCGCAGAGCGCGAATTCGGCGCGGTCGATGCGGAGCTGGCGGAGCAGTTTCGTGAGCGGCGTGCCTTTCACGCCGGGGCGGACGAAGTTTGTCATCGCGTGCAGGCCGACATCGAATTTGCGGCCCGCGATGCTGTAGAAGCTGTTGAGCCCGCCAACGGCGTTGTGACGCTCGAAGATGCACACGCGCTTGCCGAAGTGCGCCAGCCGGATGCCGGCCGCGAGACCCGACATGCCGGCGCCGATGATGGCGACGTCGTAGTGGGAGGCGGTGTTCATCGGAGGATGATTAATTCAAAAGCCAGGAAACCAGAAAACGAGCAGCGATTGAAATGCCTTGTTCCTGGTTTCTTGGCTTCCGAATTAAAAAAATAAAAAGCCGGGCACGTCGGCCCGGCTCACAACTCGCCTCCGTTTCCCGCTCACCCCTTCGCCGCCAGCGCGTTGAACTTCGGGACAAGGTAGGCCGCGCAACTGTCGAGCGAGGCGAGTTGCATGTAGTCGGCCTCGGGCACTTCGATGCTGTGGCGCTTACGGAGTTCCATCACGATATCGAGAAAGTCCATGCTATCGAGCTGGAGTTGATCGCGCAGGCGGATGTCGGGTTTGACGTTGCTCAAGTCCTCATCGGGCGCGATGTCCGCGATGATATCGAGCACCACCTTCTTGCATTCGTCGTTGGTCATATTCGGACGATAGAACTACTCGGCAAAACGTCGAACAATCAACGTGGAATTTATCCCGAGCATGCCGAAGGAGTTATTCAGGATCGTGTCCACTTTAGCCACCTTCCTGGGCTGATTCAGCACCAGGCCCCGCAGCGCACACAACGGATCCAGGTCATCGACGTTGATGGTGGGATGAACCGTGAGGTCGTCGAACGACGGCAGGTTGCCCGCCAGTTCCAGCGCGCCGGCCGCGCCCATCGCATGGCCAATAAAACTTTTCGTGTTGTTGATGTGCGTGTCGGGGCAGCCCTCGCCAAACACGGCGCGAATCGCCTCGCACTCCTGAATGTCGCCCAGCGGCGTCGCGGTCGCGTGGGTGTTGACGATGTGGATGTCACGCGCCGCGAGTCCGGCTCGTTTCAGCGCGAATTGGACACACTCGGCCTGCCGCACGGGATTAGGCAGCACGTAGTCGCTGGCATCGCTGTTCACATGATAGCCGGCAATTTCAGCATAAATCTTCGCGCCGCGCGCCTGCGCGTCCTCGAGCCGTTCCAGGGTGTAGAGCGCGCCGCCCTCGGCGATGACGATGCCGTTGCGCGCCTTGTCGAACGGCCGCGACGCCTTGTGCGGGTCTGCGTGCGTCGCGAGGGCATTCTGCGATTTGAACCCGGCGAAAATTCCAAACGTGTGGATGCTCTCGCTCACGCCACCGCAAATCGCGAGGTCCACCTCGCCGAGCCGCAGCATCTGCGTCGCGTGGATCAGCCCCATGTTGCCCGCCGCGCACGCCGCGCCGATCGTGTAGGCGGGGCCAGTGACACCGAGGTTGAGCGAGGCCTCGCCCGCCGGGTTGTTGGCGACCGTGCGGGGATTGTGGTAGTGCGACCAAAACTTCGTGTCGTAGTTAAATTTCGAGATGTTGTAGATTTCGTTCTCGGTCTCGACGTTTCCATGCTCCGTGCAACCGATGTAAATCCCCACCCGATCCTTCGCCACCGCGTCCCACGCGATGCCGCTGTCGGCCAACGCCTCGCGCGCGCAATAGATCGAGATGCTGCCCGACCGCGTGCCGACGCGGACTTCCTTTTTCTTCTGATGCCGCAACGGATCGTAGTGGCAGACGCCCGCGAGCTGCGACCCCATGTAGCGGACCTCCATCCGCTCCACACCCGCGACGCCCGCGAGCAGATTGCGCCGGAATTCCGGCAGCGAATCACCGTTCGGCGCGGTGAGACCGACTCCAGTGATGACGATGCGCGACTGCGGGGAGACGTTCATTTCAAGACAATCGGAAATCGCTATTCATGCCGCCGCCGAAAGCAATCCCAGCCTCGCCCGGATTTGTCATTGCGAGGCACGAGTCGACGAAACAATCCCTCTGGCCACATATCCATGAACGTTCTCGTCGTCGGAGGTGCCGGCTACATCGGCAGTCACTGTGTTCGCCAACTGGTCGCCGCAGGCCATCGGCCCGTGGTGCTCGATAATTTCGTCTATGGCCATCACGCCGCGATCGCGCCGGGCGTGAAACTCCACGAGGGCAACCTCGGCGACGAGGCTTTCGTCGGCCGCGTGCTGCGCGAGGAGAAAATCGAAGTCGTCATGCACTTTGCCGCCTATTGCTACGTCGGCGAGTCCGTCACCGCGCCGCTGAAATATTATTTCAATAACGTCTCCGCCACACTGCACCTGCTCAACGCCATGATCGACGCGGGCGTGATGAAGTTCGTGTTCTCCTCGACTTGCGCAACCTTCGGCGTGCCGGCCACGCTGCCGATTCACGAAGGCACGCCGCAGGCTCCCATCAATCCTTACGGACAGACGAAGCTCGATATCGAGCACGTCCTCAAATCCCTCGCCCACGCGTCCGGCCTGAGTTTCGCCGCATTCCGCTACTTCAACGCCGCGGGCGCTTCCGAGGATGGCACCATCGGCGAAGATCATCATCCCGAGACCCACCTCATTCCCGTCGCCATCGATGTCGCGACCGGCAAGCGGCCGCACCTCGAACTCTTCGGCACCGACTACCCGACGCCCGACGGCACGTGCCTCCGTGATTACGTGCACGTCGACGACCTGAGCCGCGCGCACATCGCGGTCTTCGGCCAACTCGCCACGCCGGGCGCGCAACTTTTCTACAACCTCGGCACGGGTTCGCCGACCTCGAACCGCGCCGTGATCCGCGCCGTCGAAAAAATCGTCGGCAAAGCCGTGAAAGTGATCGAGAGCCCGCGCCGTCCCGGCGATCCGCCGGCGCTCTTCGCCGACTCCACCAAGGCCAAGCGTGAACTCGGCTGGCAGGTGAAGTTTCCGGATATCGAGTCCATCGTCGCGACCGCGTGGCGCTGGCACTCCTCTCACCCCAAAGGCTACGGCGACCGATGAGGTTCGACGGCGCGCACCGGTCTCTACCATGAGGCTGATGCACTCCGCGTTCTTCTTCGCAGTCCTTTCCGCCGCCAATCCGGCTCGGAAATAGCTATACCCGATTCGCCCCGCCGCCACCTTCGACATGGGAAACAACGCCACCACCACCGACCTCACCGCTGATTATTCGGGCGCCGCCGACGCCCAATTCATCGCCTACCTCAACCTCAAGCTCCGCGAAATCGGCCAGCCGGGCCTCGCCGCCCAACCCGATGTCGGTGGCCTCGCCCCGCTCGTGGATCATTTTCTCGCGCTCAGCCGCGAAAAAGATCGCGCGCTCGCCCGGCACCTCTGCCCCGTCGATCAGCGCATTCAGAATTTCCTCTACGACCACCTCGAAGCCGGAACGGATGGCGAGGTTCCCCGCCTGCCTGTGACCACGCTGGTGCTCGATCGGCGGGGTCTCGCGCGCGTGCTCTCGCTGCCGCCAGAGGCGGACGAGTATCGCAGCAACATTTTAGCGTCGCACCGCGTGCGCCAGGGTGTGTTGCACAACCCGCGCAGCGATCGGCGGACCACGCAGGGAATTTTCCACATCGTCGAAGTCGGTCTGCCCGTGCCCGACGACAAGAAGGCCGTGCCGCCCGCGGTATTTGGTCACCTCCTGCGCCACGCGCTCAATCCTCCGGCCGATCTGCTGCGCCTGCCCTTCACCGCGCAGGCGGCGCAACCAGCGGAGTGTTTCGTGTCGCTTCATCTTCGTCCGGTCGTGTGCCCGGCGGTGCCGGGCTTCACTCCGCGGCGCGCGATGGAGACGCGTTTCTTCGTGCCGGGCGCGCTCGTCGCCAACCTCGATTTCATCGAGCGCATCTTCGGCAACGCCGGCGATCCGCACCTCCCGGAAAACGATGCCGCCCTTGATCCCGAGCACTGGACCGGCCACACCGGCTGCGTCGTGCTCGCCACGCACCTGACCCAGCTCACTAAACGCGAGCTTGGCCTGCCGAAGTGGGAAAACGCCTCGCCGCGCCAGCGCCGCGACGCCATGTGTTGGAAGCAGCCCGACGAACGCTACAACGACGGCGTCGCCTTCAAGCTCACGATGCGCGACACCAGCGGCGTCATCGTCACGCTCATCGCCGACAACTATTTTGGCTACTGCAAGAAGGACGTGAAGGCCCAGATCAGTTTTGCCGCCAATCTCCTCGGCCAGTGCGAGGAAGAGCACGCCGGCGGCGCGATCGTTTTCCCAAGCTACGATCTCGGCGAAGATTTTCAGCTCAGCAAACACCTCGCGATCGTGAACCACACCTTCGCGGAAGCGCTCGCGCAACTCGCCGACCGCACCGAGTTGCAACCCGGCGGCTGGGCGCGCGACCGCCAGCACCCGGACATATGTTACGTCCCGCAGGATGCGTTTTTCATTCTGCGCGCGCAGACGATCACGTGGACCGATGCCGCGGGCGCGGCGCAGTCGATCAAGCTCGTGCCCGGTCACACCTATGTGCTGCCGTCCGGCTACAAGGTCGAGATGGTGAAGCCCGACGACGGTCGCCGCTGGCGGCTCCGCGGCACGACCGCCGAGGGTGTGCTCTGCCACAAGCCCAGCACCGTCTCCGGCGGCGGCAAATCCGAAATCTCCAAATCGATTGCCGACGCGATCTTCACCGCGCCGAATTTCGTCAGCGATCTCGCGGCGGATTTCGACGCCATCGACGCCATCCTGAAGCGGGAATACGGCCAGCGCTTCCGCGATCCCACGCGCAACAAGCCGCAGGGCCGCCCGCTGCTCAGCCCGGAGCGCTCGCTCGGCTCCGTCGTCAAACTCCTCAGCCGCGGCTCCGACTACACGCCCGAGTATAACGCCTGGCTGGCCGCAATCCCGCGCTACATCCTCGACCTCGTCCTCCTCATCAAGCGCGTTTACAAACCCGAATGGGGCACCGAGTGGCGGAAGCATTTCACCGTCGACACGATCAACGGCCGGCCCGGCAACGAGCTGAAATTCCAACGCGAGAAGGCGATGACGCATTTTCTCCGCGTGGGCTTCACCACCGATGGCGGCTGGCGCACCTTCAGCCTGCGGAAGGATTTTCATCCCGCCGTGAAGATTCAGGCCGAGGACGATATCACCGCCTCCATCGTCGTGCCTGCCGCGCGGCTCACCGGTCTCTCCAGCAACGCCGCCAAGTGCGGCAGCTCGCTCAAGTTCGTCCACAACTGCGAGACCGCGCTCTTCCAGCGCCCCGACGAGGCGATTCACCGCGGTTACGACAAGCGCACCGAGCGCGACTTTTCGCGCCCCGGAAATTTCTTCTCCAACTACGAGCCGCTCTCCCGCGACACCGCCCGCACCATCGTGGAGGACGCGATCGGTTTCGATGCGTTCACCGCGCCGATCCGCACGCTCTTCGAGGAATTCGTCGCCGCCGACCAACCCGCATTTCTCGCCTCGCCCGCGCACCCTCGGCTCGTGGACGGCAAGCCCTCGAAAAATCCCCGCTACCTCCAGCTCCGCCCCGACCTCGAGGATCCGCGCACCACGTATCTTGCCCACGTCGGCGCGCAGCTCTACCGCCGCGTGCCCGCGGGCGTGACGACGCTCTTTCCGGTCGGCGCGGTGCTCGCTGGAAGGCGCCTCAATCCGCCCGAGCCGGGCGTGAAACCGATGTGCGTCTTCGGCCCCGTCCACTACCAAGAATTGCCCGAGGCGTTCATGGATTTCATCGCGAGCCTGACGGGAAAATCTCCCTCCACCACCGGCGCCGGCTCGGAAGGCGCGCTCACGAAAGGTCCGTTCAACGCTCTGCCGCCCATCTACGATCTCAATGCGGCGTTTGTCTCCTACGCGTTGACAGAGCTGCCGGTTTTCTCGTCGGCCGCGGGCTGGGTCGGCCCGCGCTGCCGCGTCGATCACGACATCAGTCTGCTCGTGCCGGAAATCTGGGCGCGCATGTCGCCCGAGGAGCGCACCCCGCGCTTCCTGATTGATAACGGCTACCTCGAGCGCTGCGCCGATTGGGAACACGAGGGCCGGCCCGTGCACGCAAGCCGGCTCGGCTGGCGCGTGACCTCGCGTTTCGTGCAGACCTTCTGCGGTCGCGTGCTCGGCAATCCCAGCACGCTTTTCGACGAGGAGTTGCTGCGCCCCGAATTGCAGGACCGCGCCGTCTTCGCCGAGGGCATGGAGAACATCGTGCAGGCCATGCGCACCGCCGCGGAGAGTTATTTCTCCGACGGCTCAATCGCGCAAGCCGTGCCGCCGATGCGCGCGTTACTTCATCTCATGCGCGACGGCACGTGGGAAGGCCTCGACGCCGCTGCGCCGAAATTCCGCGCGCTGTTCACGACCACCGCGGTGTTGGGGAGCGACTGGTATCGCGATCGGCTCGCCGCCCAGCAACGCCGCGACATCGCCCAATGGGATCGTCGCGCCGACTACCTCGAAAAATTCCTCACGCGGAAAAACTACGCCGAGGTGGCGGAGCGGCTGGGTATTCGCGCGCGCCTCGCCCAAGCCCACGCCGCCGCCAAGTCCGCCCGCGATCCCGGTTACATCGCCAGTCTCGTCGGCACCCTCGGCATCGATCCCGCGCTGGTGCCCATCGCCGCGGAGGCGGTCTGAAAAGGTCTGTCATTCTGACCGGAGCGAAGTTACCGAGCGAAGCAACAGGCTTGGGTCATCCATTGGGATTTGCACGGCGCTTTTCGAGGTGCGCAGATCCTGCTGGATTCTTCGCTCCGCTCAGAATGACAAACAGGAAACTGTTTTATCGCCCTCGCGGACAGCAAAAGCCGTTCAACAGTTGAGATATTTCCAGTTGCGCGGTTTGCCCTCGCCCAGCCATCCGATTGTCGTCGCCACTCGCGTTTGCCGGGTCTCCTCTCGCTTCGCCTCGGTGATCCACTCGATGTATTCCTTGCGGTGACTCGGGCTGAAGCCGGCAAAGGTCTTTGCCGCCGCCGCGCTTTTTTCCAGTGCCGCCGCGAAATCGGCGGGCACGGGAGCTTCTTTGGCCGGACCGCGTTTTGGGCGCGGTCGCACCGGTGCGCCGGACGCGTTGAGTTTCGCCGCCTCGCGCACCCAGCGCAGCACGGTCGCGTCGGACGGCAAATCCTTCGGGCCGGTGATGCGCCCCATGCTGCCCCTCGCGTCCTTTCCGGTCACACCTTCGGCGGCAAGAATTTTCTCCATGCCCTGATGCCAGAAGCCGAAAGCGCAGTGCTCCTTGAACGCCGCCATGCTGCACAAGATAGCATCACCTTGCTCGAAGTGCGGGTGGCTCCACTTCATCGTCTCGGTCGCCTCCGGACAGGCACGATGCACAAGCGCGCGCAGCCGCCGGAGAATCGGCTGCGCAAACGCGGCGGACTTTTCGATGTAGGCATCGATGCGCGGATCGGTCCGGGGGCTCATGGGAAAAATTCGTGGCGAGCCCGCGTCTCGTAGCAAGCACTGCGGCACGCCTGAATCTCAGCTCCCGCAGATACCACTCGTTCAGACGTAGCACGGGCAGCCTGCCCGTGCTGGCTCGAAAAACGCGGTCTGGCTGACCGCGCTACGCCTTCGTCGAGTCTCCGCAATTGCCCGAAATACGCCACCAGTCCGGCATTGCCCGGAATCCTTTCGTGTCTTTCGTGTGTTTCGTGGTGCCCCCTTCTGAATCCCCCGCTGCCTCGGCCCTGAGCCTGTCGATGGGGCGCCTAATCCGCCAAATCGAGTTCATCGCCGAGTGCGACAAGCTGAAGGAAATTTTCCGCCAGACGATCAACACGCAGAGCCGACGCGCTGAAAACGACGCCGAGCATTCGTGGCACCTCTGCCTCTGCGTCATCGTGCTCGCCGAGCACGCCAACGCGCGCGACCTCGACGTGCTGCGCGTTCTAAAAATGCTCATCGTCCACGACCTCGTGGAGATCGATGCGGGCGACACCTTCGCCTACGACACCGCCGCGATGGCCGGCCAGCACGACCGCGAGGTCATCGCCGCCGAACGCATCTTCGGCCTGCTGCCGCCCGATCAGGCGCGCGACTTCCGCGCGCTCTGGGATGAATTCGAGGCGAAAGAAACCGCCGAGGCGAAGTTCGCCACCGCCTGCGATCGCTTCCAACCCATGCTGCTCAACTGCCGCACACAGGGCGCCGCCTGGAAAAGCCACGGCGTGACCCACGACCGCGTCGTCGCCCGCAACCACCACATCGCCGACGGCTCCGCCGAACTCTGGCGCTACGCGGAGACGATGTTGCGTGAAATGGTCGAAGCAGGGCAGCTGGCCGCTGCCCCAAAAATCTGAACCGACCTCCATGAAAGAGATCGCCCAAACACTGCTGATTCTCGGTGGCTTTCTCGGACTCTTTTTTGCTGTTCCGGCCTCATTAATAATGTGGTTCGTTCAGCGTGCTTGGGCAGGTCATCTTACAAGCAATCAACGCCTGATCGTTTACAGTCCTGCTATTTGCTGCGCGGCGGTCGTCATCGGGTTTGCTTGGCGCCGCCTACAAAACAGAAAGTCCCCACAGCGAAGTCCGGGTAAGCTAACGGAAGATGGTGGCGACAGCGGTGCGAGTTGACCTCCAACGTTCAGACTGTCCACCCCCGCGCCGCGCACCACTTTCTCGCGCCGCGCGTCTCGCGCGAAACACACCCCACTATGCCCCATTCGCTCTGCCTTCTCGCCCTCTTCGCCGCGCTTGCACTCCGCGCCTTCGCCGCTGACGAAACTCCCGTCCCGCCACCCCGCGATTGGATCGATGCTAAGACCGGGCACCGGATCATCCGGCTCACTCCGGACGAGGGCGGCGGCAGTCTGTATTTCCATCAACACGCGTTCACACCCGAGGGCGACAAGGTCATCCTCCGCACGCGCACGGGGATCGTGGCCGTCGATATTTCGAAGCTCGGCACCGAGCCGGTGAAGCCCGAGGTCATCCTCGCCAACGCCGCCCCGATCACGACGGCCTGGAAAACACGTGAGGTTTACTACGTGGACCGCGCGAGCAATGCGCTGATGGCCGTGCATCTCGACACGAAGGCCACGCGCGTCGTCGTGCAGCTCCCGTCGCAGGCGCGCGGCGCGCAGTTCGCGATCAATTGCGATGAATCGCTCCTCGTCGGCATCGGCCCCGATCCCGAGGGCAAAACGATTCCGCGCACGCCCCCCCCGGGCGATGCGGGCACCGGCGGCACCCTCGGGCCGCAGTGGGCCGCGGGCACGCCGAAGATGCTCTACACCGTCGAGGTGAAGACCGGTGTCTTCAAGGTCCTCCATCGCGAAAACGACTGGACCAACCATCTCCAGTGCTCGCCCACCGACCCGCAGCAGATTTTGTTTTGCCACGAGGGCCCGTGGCATTGGGTGGATCGCACGTGGACGATTCGCGCCGATGGCGGCCCCGCGCGCCTGCTCCACGAGCGCACGATGAACATGGAGATCGAGGGCCACGAATTTTTCAGCAAGGACGGCAGGATGGTCTGGTATGATCTCCAGACGCCGAAGAGCGGCGTGTTCTGGGTCGCGGGTGTGGACCTCGCGACCGGACATCGCACGTGGTATAACCTGAAGCGCGAGGAATGGTCCGTGCACTACAGCGTCTCCTACGACGGCAAACTCTTCGCCGGCGACGGCGGCGGCCCCGGCAGCGTCGCCTCCAGCGAATTGGACGGCACGCGTCTCCCCGGCGCCAACGGCCAGTGGATGTATCTCTTCCGTCCGATGATGACGCGCGGGAAGTCTTTTTCCGACAAACGCGACCTCATCGACGTCGGCTATTTT
>JANXSC010000567.1 GCA_025352845.1 Opitutaceae bacterium | reverse complement strand
TCGATCGAGCCGATGTCGATGCCCAGTTCGAGCGACGTGGAGCAGACGACGGCGCGCAGCTCGCCGCGCTTGAGGCGATCCTCGACCTCGAGGCGCACGGTGCGGTCGAGCGAGGCGTGGTGAACCTCGATCTGCGCGGCGAGGGCGGGCAGAAGTTTTTTCAGGCGCAGACCGATGCTCTCGGCGCCGCTGCGGGTGTTGGTGAAGATAAGCGTGGTGCGCTTTTGGCCGAGCAGCGCGCTGAGTTCGCGGAGCACGCGCGTGGCGGTGTAGCCGGCGGCCGGGTAGGCATGCTCGCGCAGTGGCGAGAACACCTCGATGCGCGCGGGCTTGCGTTGCGCGACCTCACCGAGGCGGCACGGCCGGCCGGGACCGACGAGAAATTCGGCGACGGCTTCAAGGGGCGCGACCGTCGCGGAGAGGCCGATGCGGAGGAGTGGGCCGGCGGACGCGCAGATTTCCTGAAGGCGTTCGGCACCGACCATGAGGAGGGCGCCGCGCTTGTTTTCAGCGAGCGAGTGAAGTTCGTCGGCGATCAGAAAACGCGTCGCGCGAAAAGCCGCGAGCCACGGCGGCTGGCTCAGGAGCAGCGTGAGGCTCTCGGGCGTCGTCACGAGGATGTGCGGGGGTTTTCGCTTCTGCGCGGCGCGGTCTTTGGCGGAGGTGTCGCCAGTGCGCGAGCCGATGCGCAGCCAGGCCCAGCCGAGTTCGTCGAGTGGCTGCTGGAGATTTTTTTGAAGATCGTAGGCGAGCGCGCGGAGCGGGGACACGTAAACGGCGACGATGCCGGTAGGAAGTTCGCCGAGAGCGCGCGCGGACGCGAGGTGGTCGAAGACGCCGAGAAACGCGGCGAGGGTTTTGCCGCTGCCCGTGGGCGACGAGAGAAGTATGGAGCGGCCCGCGCGGATTTCGGGCACGGCGATGAGTTGCGCGGGCGCGAAGGTGCCGAAGCGGCGCCGGAACCAGGCGGACAAATCGGGATGCAGCGCGGCGAAGAGTTCGCGTTCGGTGAGGGCCGGGGCGGTGAGACGCGTGAGCATCGCGGCTAGTTCGCGGGACCGAACGCGGGGGGCGCGGCGAGGCGGCGGCAGGTTTCGAGCGTGTCGATCTCCGCAGGAGTTTTGTCGGTGCGGATGCGGGCGATGCGCGGGAAGCGGAGCGCGAAACCGCTTTGGTGGCGGCCGCTCGGCTGAATGGAATCGAACGCAATTTCGAGCACGGTGTCGGGCACGACGGAGCGGTAGCGGCCTTTTTCCGCGAGGGTGTTGGCCAAAAAGTGAGTGGTGAGCGCGGCAATCTCCACATCGGTGAGGCCGGAGTAGGCTTTGCCGATGGTGAGGAGGCGGTCGTGCTCGGCGTCGCGAATCGAAAACGTGTAGTCGCTGAGCACATCGCGGCGTTTGCCGTGACCGTATTCAACCCCGACCACGACGACGTCGAGGGTGGCGTAGGCTTTTTTGAGCTTCAGCCAGGCGAGCCCGCGGCGGCCCGGGGTGTAAATGCTCTGCGGGTCCTTGACGATGAGGCCCTCGTTGCCGCGCTGGCGGGCGGCGAGAAACGCGGCATCGATCTCAAGCGCGGTGGACGCGAACTGCACGGGAGCGAGGGGAAATTTTGGATTTTCGATTCTGGATTCTCGATGGCGGAGCAATTGGTCGAGGAGGGCGCGGCGTTCGATGAGCGGAGATTTGAGGAGCGTGCGGCCGTCGAGCCAGAGGAGGTCGTAGACGGAGAGGGAGACGGGAATTTCCGAACCAAGGAAAAAATCGTCGCCCTTGCGGCCGAGGCGTTTTTGGAGTTCGGCAAACGGGAGGGCGCGGCCGTCGCGCCACGCGAGGAGTTCGCCGTCGAGGATGAAGTCGCCGGGCAGGGCGCGCGCGGCACCGGCGAGATCGGGAAACTGGGCGGTGATGCGGTGGAGGTCGCGCGAGTAGAGTTCGACGCGGTCGCCCTGCTTGTGGAGCTGACAGCGGATGCCATCGTATTTTTCCTCTATCCAGACGGGCGGGGCGACGCGGGCGAGGATAGCGGCCGCGGTGGGCTCGGGGCTTGCGAGCATGAATTGGAGCGGATGAAACACACGGAGTTGAATCGTCGCGAGCGTGCCGGTGCGCGCGGCGCGAGTGACGGCGGTAATGTCGCCCGCGAGCATATTGGCCTCGCGCACGGCTTCGGTGGACTGGCCGCTGGCGGCGGCGACGGCTTCCTCGACGAGGCCTTCCTTCAGGCCGATGCGGAGATCGCCGGTGACGATTTTCACGAGATACTTCGCCTCGGTGGCGGTGAGGCGCGCGAGTGTGGCCTGAAGCAGGTCGAGCTTGGCGGCGGGACCGCGGGCGGTCGCGATGGCGGAAAAAAAGGCGGCGAGGGCGGCGAGCGAAAGCGCGGCGGGCTGTGTGCGGCCGGCGAGCAGCGCCTCGGCGGCGTCGCCCGCATCGGCGAAGCGGTGATACGCGGCGCGGTAATCGGCCTCGGTCTGACCGGCGACTTCGAGGACGGCGCGTTTCACGACGGACCAGCCCATCGTGAGCACGCGGGCATCGGACTGCGGGAAGGCGCGGCCGGTGAAAAACAGCGCGGCGAGCGCGGCGTCGTCGGGCGAGAGCGCGGCGAGATAGGCGCGGAGAATTTCGATCTTCGCGAGTTTGCCGGGGACGGTGGCGACTTGCCCGGCGGTGGTGGCGAAGTGGGAGAAATCTTCGGGGGCCGTCGCGGCGGGAACGGGGAAAGAAGCGGGGCGGGCCGCGACCGGCGCGGCGGCGGGCACAGAAATGGACATGCCAAGCTCGAGCTGGTTGTCCTGCCCGATGGCCCATGCCTCGATGCCACGGTCGCGGAGCGTGAGGGCGAATTCGCGGGCAAAGCCGTGGAGCGTGAGGACGCGGGTGGGTTGCACGGCTTCGACGAAGCGAAGGAGATCGGGGAAGTCGGCGTGATCGGAAAGCGGGAACGCGGCGTCGCACTGGTAGCGGTAGATCGCACCGGGATCGAGGGCCCAGCCGGTGATGACGGCGGTGCGCGGGCGCGGGATTTTGCGGAGGAAGGGGGAGTTTTTTTGCTGCGGCGGGCAGATCACAACGTGACCGGCGACCTCGGGCGCGGAGAATTCCCGATACGGCGGAAACGCGAGGCCGAGTTCCTCATAGACGCGCGTGAGGCGCAGCGGCTGCGGGTGCAGCATCACAGGAAGTTTCGCGGTGGCGAGGCCGGCCAGCAGCTCCTGGCTTTTGCCGAGGCTGTAGCCGAAGAGGACGGGCGTGTCGCCCTCCTCGAGCGTGGCGCGGCAGAAGGCGGCGATGTCGGCGAGGATTTCTGCGGTCGGCGGGAAAACATAGTGCGGGCGGCCGAAGGTGGTTTCCATGATCAGCACGTCGGCGCGGGGTGTGGCGCACACTTCGGCGGAGTGACCGCGGCGGAGTTTGAAATCGCCGGTGTAGAGGAGCGTGCCGTGGTGCTCGTGCGCGAGGAGCGATTGCGCGGAGCCGAAAATGTGGCCGGCGGGATGAAGGGTGACGGTGGTGCCGGGGAGGAGTTGCTCGGTCTGGCCGAAGGGGAGGATGTGCTCGATGCGCCGGCCGGGCATCCGCGCGTGCATGAGCCGCGAGGTGCCGGCGGAGCAGAGGATCTCGCCGTGCGGCGCGATGTGGTCGGCGTGCGCGTGCGAGACGAAGGAGCGCTGCACGGGAAAATGCGCATCGAGCCACCACTCGATTTGTGGTAGCCAGACCCCGGCGCGAAACTGAACATCCCAAGGCATAAAAGCGGCCAAGGTTCGCGCGCGCGGCGGGAAGCTCAAGCGGGGCCGCGCGATTTTTTTAGCGGAGACCGAGCGCGGCGAGCGCGAAGAAAATCAGGAGCGCGACAGCGACGCACCACCAATACCACGCGGGGCCGCGGCGCGGGCGGGGCGCCGGCGGGGCGGCTTCGTCGGCGTAGGCGGAGTCGGGGAGATCGAGCCCGTCGTAAAGCGTGGCGGTGGAATCGCGCCAGCCGGTGCGTTCGTCGGCGCCGCACGCGGGGCAGGCTTGCGCAGAGCGGGGGATCGCCGCGCCGCAGTTGGCGCATTCCGCGGGCGGCGACGGGCGGTCAGGCATGTTCGACCGACAAGTATTTCCGTTTCGCCAGCCGCCACGCCGTCACGAAAAAGGCGGTGAGGGGAATCGCGAGGAGCATGCCAAGCACGCCGCCAAACGCGGTGCCCCAGAAAAAAATTGCCACGATGATCGCGACGGGATGCAGGCCGGTCTGGTGGCCCATGATCTTCGGGGTGAGGAACCAGCTCTCGACGCATTGCACGATCGCTTTCACGAGCAGCACGAGCCCGAGAAGATGCCAGCCGCCGCCGGGCTGAAAAAATGCGAGCGGCAGGGCGACCGCGAGCCCGAGGATCGTGCCGAGATAGGGCACGATGTTGAGGAGGCCGAGCGCGAGGCCGATGAAGAGGCCAAACTTCAGGCCGATGACGGTGAAGCCGAACGCGAGCAGCACGCCCATGCAGAAGCCGATGAGCAGTTGGCCGCGGAAGAACGACTCGACGATGCCGACGAATTCGCTCGTGAGAAACACGACGTCGTCGCGCACGCCGGGACGGAGAAACGCCAGGTGGCGACCGAGGTTTCGCGTGGGCTCGCCGCGCGCGAGCAGGAAGAAAAAAAGATACACCGGAATAATCGCGACGTGGGTGACGAAGCTGAAGACCCCGAACACGCCGCCAAAGGCGGCGCGCAGCGAAGGGAGCGTTTGGCCGAGCAGGCCCTGCGCCTCGGTGGTCATCGTCTCGACCGCGTGACGAATCGTGGGATTGGCGAGCTGCCGCTGGGCCAGCAGGACCCACTGGGGATAGTGCTCCTGCACGTAGGCCCACGCTCTAGTCCATAAATCCGGAAGATAAGCGATGAAGTCGATGAGCTGATCGATCAGCGGCGGGACGACGAGGACGAGCGTCCCGGCCACACCCAGCACGACGACCACGTAGAGCCAGATGACCGCGGCGAGGCGCCGGAGTTTCAGGCGACGCGCCAGCAATTCGACGAAGGGGCGGAGGATCAGGGCGAGCACGCCCGCGACCGCGAGCGGCCAGAGCACGCCGGAAAAAAAACTCAGGAGCCGCCCCAGCACAATAAACGACGCGATCAGCAACGCCGCCGAGCCGAGCAGCGCGAGGAGGGTGAGGGCAAAGCCGGCGATCTTGCGCTGGCCGGCCGTGAGGAGCGGGGAATTGGATTCGGCGGACACGCCGAGGAAGGGACAGAAGACCGGGGGGCGATGCCAGTCTGAAAAACGGGGGGTCCAATACCAGGCCCTGCCCTCGATGTAGCGCGGAGCTTTCGCCCGCGCTTTTCGGGCCCAAG
>JANXSC010000550.1 GCA_025352845.1 Opitutaceae bacterium | reverse complement strand
ATCTAACGACGAGGGATTTTTCCTCGGCTCGATGTCGCTGAACTACGGCGTGACCCTCGTGGGTTTCCTCATCCCCGTGCTGCTGCTGTGGTATTTCAAAGTCATCGGTGACACCCTCGCGATCATCCTCGCCAGCGTGGGCGCGGTGGGCTTTCCCGCGCTCTTCTACCGCTCGTCGCGCAGCTGGTGGCTGATGAACTATTATTTCCTTTTCCCGCACCATCTCCCAGCGAACGGCGGCAAGGGCCGCGCCGGCGAAGACGACAACGTTTGATACGATTCACTGCGACGGGACGCCTCAGCCACGGGGACGAGGCGTCCCGACTCGTGAAGATTGGAAAACGCGACGCTCGCAGTCGCGCCCGGGGCGCATCGCAGTTTTTTGCACGCTTCATTGAGCGGGAACGCGTCGCAACGTAGCACGGGCAGTCTGCCCGTGTTGGGCCGGAAAACGCGGTCAGGCTGACCGCGCTACGCCCGGCACCGGCCGCAGTTGCAAGAAACTGAGATGCGCTCTCGCGCCTGGCGCCGGCGAGATTTTCCTTCCGTTTTCCGAAGCTCGGCCTACGTTTCCGCGTCCTTCGTTCCGCGTTATGGTGACGGAGGCCCGAACCGGAGAGGTGGCAGAGTGGTCTAACGCGCCTGACTCGAAATCAGGTGTTCCGCAAGGAACCGGGGGTTCGAATCCCTCCCTCTCCGCCAGTCTTCGCCGGTGTGCAGCATAGGCGAAGGATGCCCTGCGAAGCTTGAGCGAAGCAGGGCCGCCACGGAAATTTTCTTGTGCCGGCGAGGAGGCTGACATTGCCTGACTCCATCCGATGACACTGCGCGGCTGCGGCCGGTCATCACCACCACCCCAAACCCCATCCGACAGTGCCCGCCCGGTTCGCAATTCCGGCAAGGCATCGCTCGGCTGTCCACTCAACCCATGAACCTCACCCTGTCTGCCTCCGTGATCGGGCGCCTGCTGCTGGCTGCCCTGGCCGTTTTAATCGCCTTCGTCAGTCCGTCTGCCGCCCAAAGCGTGGCCGGCACAATCGAAGGTCGCGTCTTGAATAAGCGGAACGGCGAATACCTCGAGAATGCACGCGTCACCGTCGACGGAACGGGGCTCGAAGCTTTTACCGATCCCATTGGCCAGTTTCGAATCACCAACGTCCCCGCGGGCAGTGCGACGATCCGGGTGTTCTTCACCGGCCTCGACGTGCAAAATGCGACGGTGAACGTTGCGCCGGGGGCCACGGTGCAGCGAGACTTTACGCTCGATGCGATGCACCGACCTGGCGCCAGCAAAGACGGCAGCGTCGTGAAGCTTTCGGAATTCGTTGTTGCTGCCTCGAAGGAGATGGACGGCGCCGCCATCGCGATCAACGAGCAGCGCTTCGCGCACAGCATCAAAAATGTCGTCGCCGCCGACGAGTTTGGCGCGGTCTCCGACGGCAACGTCGGTGAGTTTCTCAAGTTTCTTCCCGGTATGGCGGTCAACACCCCGGGAGGTGAGACGCGGACGCTGATGCTCAACGGCGCGCCGTCCAACAATGTGCCAGTCACTCTCGGCGGCTTCAATCTCGCCAGCGCCGCAAGTTCGAGCACGTCGCGTCGTTTCGAGATGGATCAGTTTTCGCTCAACAACATCTCCCGAATCGAAATCCTGCACACGCCGACTCCCGAGTCGCCGGGCTCGGCCCTGGCCGGATCGATCAATATGGTGCCGAGGAGCGCTTTCGAGCGATCGAAGCCGGTCTTCAACATCAGCGTCTACATGCTGATGCGCGATAATGTCCGGGATTTCCAAAAGACGCCGAGCTCGCTCCCGGACGTGGACCGGAACCGCAAGGTCCATCCCGCGCTGGACTTCTCCTACATCGCGCCGGTGAACCAGCGGTTCGGCTTCACTCTTTCCGGCGGCAACAACACCCAATTCACCACGATCGATTCGATGTCGACGACGTGGCGCGGCGCGCGCGCCGGCACCAGCGCGGTGAGCGCGAACGGAACTCCCGGCAACTTCCCGCCGACGACGCCCGACCGCCCATATCTGAGCGCTTACCAGGTGCGTTACTCCGGGAAGGAAAGTCGCCGCTCGTCGATCGGCGCGACCATCGATTACAAACTTTCGCCCAACGATCGCCTCTCGCTGTCGTATCAATACGCGTTTTCCGACAAGCCGCTGGTTTATCACGATATCGTCTTTCAGGCCAACGCTGTGCTCCCAGGCGACTTCACGCCTTTCTCGACGCGGAGTGCTCCGGGGCAGGGCGAGATTCGCGTCATCTCGGAGGCCATCCTGAAGAGAGGTAACACCTACATGCCCACGTTGGTATGGCGCCACGATGGTCCGGTGTGGAAAGCCGATACCGGGGTCGGCCTGGCTCACGCGACCAATTTCTATAGCGACAACGACAAGGGCTACTTCGGCGTCGCCACCGCGCGCCGCACCGGAGTCACCGTGGCATTCGACGACATTTTTTACCTGCGCCCGCGGAAGATTACGGTGACCGACCCCACCACCGGCGCGCCGGTCGATCCCTACAACATCAACAGCTACGTCCTCACCACCAGCAACGGGAACATGCGGCAATCGGTCGACCTGCAACGCAGCGCCTATGTGAACCTGCGCCGCGACTTCGATCTGCGCGGGATTCCCTTCACGCTCAAAGGCGGGCTGGACGTCCGCAACTCCATGCGCGATCTCCGCGGTAGCACGTCGAACTATTCGTTCGTGGGCGCCGATGGACGCGCCACCACCACACCGCTCGATCCGCGCGGCAGCGATGACGGTGCCGCCATTGTGCTCGACCCGGTGTATTCGCTGCGCGAAGGGCCCTACGGTTTTCCTCCCGTCCAGTGGATCCACAACCAGAAGTATTGGAACCTCTACAAGTCGCGTCCCGAACTCTTCACCGTCGACGAGAACGGCCGTTATCGCTCCTCGATCACCAACTCCAAGCACGCCTCTGAGACGCTTTCCTCCGCCTACCTTCGCGGTGACGTCGCGTTTTTCGAGCGCCGGCTGCGGTTCGTCGGCGGAGTGCGCGCAGAGCAGACCAACGTCAACGCCGAGGGCCCATTGACCGACGTGACGCGCAATTATCAGCGCGACGCCAGCGGCAAGGCCATACTCGGCGCGAACGGTCGCCCGCTCACGATCCTGCCGTCGACCGATGCGCTGGGAGTTTCGAAGCTCACCTACATCGACCGCGGCACGCACGCAGAGAAGGAATACCTGCGGCTCTTTCCCAGCCTCAACACGAGCTTCAACCTGCGCGAGAATCTCATCGCCCGCGCCGCCTATTACACCACCGTCGGCCGCCCCGACTTCGATCAATACGCCGGCGGCCTGACGCTACCCGACACGGAAAGTCTGCCGAGTGCCGGGAATCGGATCGCGGTAAACAATGCGGCGATCAAGGCATGGACCGCGAAAAGCATCAATGTGCGGCTGGAGTATTACTTTCAAAGCGTGGGCCAGGTCTCGGTCGGTGCATTCCGCCGTGATTTCAAGAATTTCTTCGGCAACACCGTCTTCAATGCCACCCCCGAGTTCCTCGCGCTCTACGGCCTCGATGTCGAAACCTACGATCGCTACGATGTCGCCACGCAGCACAACATCGAGAGCACCGTGCGCATGACAGGCCTGCAGTTCGACTACAAGCAGGCGCTCACCTTCCTGCCGCGGTGGGCTCGCGGGGTGCAAGTGAATGCCAACACCACCGCGCTGCGGCCGACCGGCGACGCGACGGCCAATTTCAACGGCTATGTCCCGCGCATCTACAACTGGGGCGTCAGTCTCACGCGCGAACGCTACAACCTGCGCGCAAACTGGAATTACCGCGGACGCCTCCGGACCGGTGCTGTGACCGGCCTTAGCATCGAACCCGGCACGTTCAACTGGGACTCGAAGCAGATGACCGTCGATCTGCAGGGCGAATATTACTTTCGGAAGAGGATCGCCGTGTGGGCCGCGATCCGCAACCTGACCGGCCTCGGCGCCCAGGGAAACACCTACGGCCCGAGCACGCCCAAGCACGCGCGTTTCCGCAGCCAGCAGGATGTCGGCGCGCTGTGGACGCTGGGGCTGAAGGGCACATTCTGAGCTGGAACCATTTAATTTGGCCGGATTTTTAGAACGAAGTGCACTTCACCGTTCGGTAAAATCGGGATGCGCCGCCCGCGCCGCGTATCGGAAGCATTTCGCGGCGAGGGCGCCGCGGCCTCAATTGTTGGTGGTCGGAACGCTCCGCCTGCACGGGCATGAAATGGACGTTCGGCTACGCCATCGAACGCCGCGAGCACGGCTTTGAACCGGCGGGAACATCCTCGAATCTGCTCGAACGCTTTTCCAAGCGCGCCGCCGAGCCGACGCACGCCCGGCTCGCTGGCGCTCGCCGCTACAACTTCGCCGTCACCTCGGCAGCGCGAAGCAGTAGAACATGTCGCCCGCATTCGCATCCTGTTTTCCACCACCGCCCCCGGCGATGACGACATATTGCCGGCCGTCCGCCGCGTAGGTCGCGGGCGTCGCATAGTCGCCGAACTCCATCTGGAATTCCCCGAGCAGCTCGCCCGTGTCCTTGTCCTAGGCGTGGAAGCGCTCGGTTTCCGGAGCGACCGGCGGTCTGGCGATCAGGCCGTTCCGCTCGTGATGCCGGATTGGACGCAGCGGTTGGTGTTCTCGCGTCAATTTCCGCAACCCTGTCCCGGTAACAGCGAGGCGAGTGCAATGAGCAAAGTTTGACCCACTCAGGCTCCCAGCAATTCTGGCGGCGAGAATCCCGAAAGCCCACGGGGAAGGTGCGAGTTCTCCGGGGAGGTTGAGGCGGAACTGGACCTGGTAGCTGAGCGCCCGCCTATGGCGGTGAGCGCATCGCGGAGCGGGCACGCTGATCACCCTACCCTCCGAATGTTACCGCTATTATCACCGCCGCATCCTTTCTCGGTCCTTTCGGCAGCTTTGGTTCGGGGCGAGGTTCGAATTTTCCCACTCTCCGCCAGTTTTCCTCGACTGGTTACGACGGCGGCGGCGGGTGGTGCAGAATCGGAGTTGATGTCGTCGGCGGTTTCGTGGCTTTCTTCTCGGTCATGTTCCTCGTCCGCCCCTGCCTCTTCGCCTGCGCCGTTGTGTGCGGGGTTGCGCAGGGAGCCGAGAGTGCAACGGTCGAAGAGCGGCTGCGGCGCTTGGAGACGACGGTAGAGCGCCTGCGCGATGAAAACGCCGCGCTGCGCCGCGAACTGGGCGACGGCCGCGCCGCCACGCTGCCCGTGGCCGCGCCCACGCCGACCGTGGCGGAGTCCGGGCGCGCCCTGCGGATCGCGAGCGACCTGCGGTTCCGTTCGCAATCGACGAGCTACGAGGCACCGGGGGTGCCGACGCGCGTCCAGTGGCTCGGCCAGATGCACGTGGCACTGCTGACCAAGCTTTCCGAGACCTTCGAGGGTGCGATTCGATTTTCGACCGGCGACTTGAACACCACGTTTGGCGGCACGCCGCTCTCCGCGCAGTTCATCGCGGGCGACAACGCCTCGCGGAAGCAGGCGTTCATCGATCAGTTGTTTCTCCGCTGGCGGCCGGCCATGGCGGACGGCGCGAAGGCGGCGGTCACGATCGGCAAGGCGGAAAACGCTTTCTACACGCCGTCGCGCATGCTGTTCGACAACGACTATATGCCGGAGGGCGCGACCGAGGAGATTTCGTTTCAGGTTTCGCAACGCGATCGGCTTTGGTTTGCCGCGGGGCAATACGTGCTCGACGAAATTGCCGGTTCTTCGCGCGATCCGTGGATGGCCGCGGTGCGGGCGCGATGGGACGCGCAGTGGCAGCCGGCGTGGTCGACAACTCTGGGCGTGAGTTGGTTCAACATCCGATACGCCGCCGCGCTGACGGCCG